>JAKLHB010000002.1:27871-47610 GCA_022710345.1 Planctomycetota bacterium | reverse complement strand
ATTTCAAACGTAATAAAGATGATGTGCCTGGCGTGGTCAAAGCCATTGAATATGACCCCAACCGCTCGGCTCGCATAGCGCTTATCTATTATCGAGATGGCGAAAAGCGCTATATTCTAGCCCCGGTGGGACTCCAAGCTGGCGATACAGTGATGTCTGGCGAAAAAGTGGAACCAAAGGTCGGCAACTGCATGCCACTGGAAAATATTCCCACTGGTCTTATGGTACACAACATTGAAATCACACCTGGCCGCGGTGGGCAAATCGCCAGATCCGCAGGTATGTCTGCCCAACTTTCTGCAAAGGAAGGAAATTATGCGGTATTACTTCTTCCATCCGGTGAAATCCGCAAAATTTTCATTCGATGCAGGGCTACAATCGGCCAGATCGGCCATATTGATCATCAAAATATCTCCATCGGCAAAGCCGGACGCAACCGTTGGCTAGGTTGGCGTGGACATGTGCGTGGAGTTGCTCAGAATCCAGTTTCGCACCCTATGGGTGGTGGTGAAGGCCGTACAGGCGGTGGTCGTCATCCTTGCTCTCCTACCGGACTTTTGGCTAAGGGTGGCAAAACTAGAAACCGTCGCAAACCAAGCAACCGTCGTATTATCCGTAGGAGAAAAAAATAGTGAGTAGATCTAGCAAAAAGGGGCCCTATTTTGATGAGAAGCTCTTAAAGAAAACCCTAAAACAAAAAGAGAGCACTAATAGGGAACCTATTAAAACATGGTCGCGCGCATGCACCATTTTGCCAGAATTTGTGGATCATACGTTTTTGGTTCATAACGGTAAGATTTTTTTCAAAGTGTTAGTGCGCGAAGAAATGGTTGGCCATAAATTGGGGGAATTTGCCCTGACTCGTACCTTCCGAAGTCATTCTAAGAAGGAAAAGGTTGGCAAAGTTCCAGGCAAGTAGCTAAAAGCCCATGGCCTCGACTAAAGTCGAGTGTTGTGGCACAGGAGTTTTTATGAAATTTCATGCGACTCTTCGCTTTATCCGGATTGGCCCACGGAAAGCCCGCTATGTGATTGATCTGATTCGCAGAAAACCAGTGAATGATGCTCTTGAAGTGCTGCGAACTGTCGAAAAACGTGCAGCATATTTAATCACAAAAATTCTGAAATCAGCAATCGCAAACGCAAGCCAAGGCGAAACAAAGTTCAATATCAATGATTTGATAGTTACAGAAGCCCGTGTGGATGGCGGTCCAATGCTCAAAAGATTCCGCCCAGGGCCAATGGGCCGTGCGATGCGCATTCGTCGTCGAATGTCTCATATTCACATTACCGTAGAACCAAAACTTGCTACCCAGCCTAGCGAAGAACCAAAAAAAGACAAACCTGCTGCTGATAAGGCAGAGACCAAGCAATAGGAGAGGACTATGGGGCAAAAGGTAAGCCCGACTGGTTTTAGAATTGGTATTACTGAAGAATGGCGAAGTCGTTGGTATGCTGGCAAAAAGAAAGATTATGCCCGCTATTTATTCGAAGACCAACAAATTCGCAAATACGTCAAAAAAACCTATTATTTCAGTAACATCACTTTCATCGCAATTGAACGGACTCGGGAACGAGTAAATGTAATTCTCCATACCGCAAAGCCAGGGTTCATTATTGGTCGCCGTGGGTCCAATGTTGATAAACTCAAAAGCAGTCTGGAACAGTTCGTCGCGGATCGCGAAGTAAATGTCGAAATTCGCGAAGTGAAAACACCAGAGGTAGATGCTCAACTAGTAGGCGAAAACATCGCTGAACAAATGGAAAAACGCGCCAACTACCGTAGAACCATGAAAAAAGCAATGGATATAGCTATGGAGAAAGGTGTACTAGGTATCAAGGTACAAATCTCCGGCCGCCTTTCTGGAGCTGAAATGGCTCGCACAGAATGCGCAGTATTGGGTAAAGTTCCATTGCAAACCCTGGATGCCAATGTTCAATATGGATTTGCCGAAGCATTCACCACTTATGGTACCACTGGTATCAAAGTATGGATCTATCACGGAAAATATGGTGAGGAGGTAACTAAAGATGGGACTGATGCCCAAAAGAGTAAAGTTTCGAAAAAGCCAGCGAGGTAATATCAAAGGTAATGCCACACAAGGCAATACAGTAAACTTTGGCGAATTTGGCCTCCAAGCACTCGAAGCAGCATGGATGAGTGCTCAGCAGATCGAAGCTAGCCGTATCACGGCCAACCACTTCCTACGCCATGAAGGCCGTGTTTATATTCGAGTTTTCCCACATAAAGCCATCACGAGCATTCCTCAAGAAACTCGTATGGGCAAAGGCAAAGGCGAGCCATCAAAATATGTCGCGGTGATCAAACCCGGCACAATTTTATTTGAAATTGATGGTGTTCCGCGAGACACTGCTAAACAAGCCTTCAATCGCATTGCCCACAAATTACCGTTTAAGGTAAAATTTGTGGAGAGAAGATTGTACTAACCCTAGTTGCTAGTTGACTAGGGACGTGGCGAGATATGGGTATGATACCTTTTGATGAACTCCCAATTGGAGAGCAACTATCTTAATCCCATAGCAAACCCAACCGCTTCGGCGGGCTGGCAGGTAACTGCCCGTTGGTGCAGCAATGAATAAGTATAAGTCTGCATAACTTATGCTTAATTCTCTTTATAAGAGAATGGATTTTTTGGAATTTTCAAGTATTATTTAAATTTGCTTGTTACTCTTTTTCAAACAATACATTGCTAGTTTGAACAACTAGTAACCAGTGACTTGGGTTAACTCATGCGTAAATCACTCAAAGCATTGCAGGGTAAATCAAGCGGTGAACTCCAAAAAGAACTCAAAGCCACCAATGAGGCACTGTATAAAATGAGATTTCAAAAAGTAGTGGAAGAAAAAAGCGACACTAGCCAATTCAAAAAACTGCGTGTCAAAATTGCTCAAATCAAAACACTACTTCGCTCATTGGAATTGCAGGAAGCTCAAAAGGCTTCGCAAGTACCTCAAAAAGCTTAATCACTGTTTTTTGAAGACCCTATATACCAGCTCGCGTGTCTTTTCAGCGGGCTGGTACAGACAATTTATGAATGTTGTTTTGAGCTAAAGGCGCTTATTAGAAACACTCTAAGCGTGGCTTAAACAACAACTTGACATTTTGATAGATTTGTAAAGTTTTGGATATCTATAATGTCCCCAAGCTTCATCAATGGGTTGATGAAGCTATGCAATCATAATTCCATAAAACTTTTGTTTGGTTGATAAGAGCACTATATGGAAAGAGGAAATCGTAAAACAATCACAGGAACTGTCACAAGTGATAAAATGGATAAAACCATTACAGTTACTGTGGAACGATTGGTTCAACATCCCCGATACAAAAAATACGTACGCAAATATACCAAGCTCAAAGCTCATGATGCCAAAGAAGAAGCAAAGCTTGGCGATCGAGTAGAGTTGATGGAAACTAGGCCAATTTCCAGGACCAAAAACTGGAGATTGATACGGATAATCGCAAAAAAAGGCAACGATTAGTTGTATTTTGCGTACAGGTTGAAAGGTAAGAAACATGATCCAGATGCAGACAATGCTTGATGTTGCCGATAATACAGGTGCCAAGCAAGTCATGTGTATCAAAGTACTCGGGGGTACCCGACGACGCTATGCTCGCATTGGTGACATCATTGTTGGTTCAGTAAAAAAAGCGTTGCCAGGCATGGAAATCAAGCAAGGCGAGATCATCCGAGGGGTGATTGTGCGAACCCGGAAAAGTCTTCGTCGAGAAGATGGTTCCTATGTACGCTTTGACCGCAATGCTCTCGTGATTTTGGATAAGGATGAAAATCCAAAAGGAAGCCGAATTTTTGGAGCGGTGGCCAGGGAACTGCGTCAGCAAAATTTTATGAAAATCGTGTCTTTGGCACCAGAGGTGATATAATATGCGGATTAAAAAAGGTGATTATGTTCAAGTGATTGCCGGCAGTGAAAAAGGCAAAAAAGGTAAAGTCCTTAAAGTTTTACCTCGCCAAAACCGCGTGATCATCGAAGGTGTAAAGTATATCCTTCGCCACACTCGCAAAAGCGAGAAAAATACCCAGGGTGGCCGAGTGCAAAAAGAGGCACCTATCCATATCTCGAACGTTATGCTTTATTGTCCTCACGCCCAGAAACCAACTCGTATCACTTTCAGATATGAAGAAGTAAAAGAAACTGAAAAAGTAAAAGAAGCTGAAGGTGTCGAGAAGACTGTGGAACACGTAAAACGCATTAAAGTGCGATATAGCAAAAAAAGCAATCGCCAAATTTAAGGGAGAGATGTTGTGGCTAGGTTGATGCAACAATATTATCAAGAAATTCTGCCAGCCCTCAAGGAAAAATTAGGCCGGACTAATTTGTTAGCAGTGCCTAGGCTTGTAAAAGTCGTGGTTAATATGGGTGTTGGTAAAGCCATTGAAAATAAGCGCCGCCTAGAATGTGCAGTGCGCGATCTTAGTCTCATAACAGGTCAACGCCCGATTATTACGAAAGCCAAGCAATCCGTGGCTGGATTTAAATTACGACAAGGCCAAGAAATCGGATGCAAAGTCACCCTGCGAAAACAACGCATGTATGAATTTGTGGACCGGCTGGTCAATATAGCAATTCCTCGAGTCCGCGACTTCCGTGGGCTTGATCCAAAAGCTTTTGATAAGTTTGGCAATTTTTCTATGGGCATTGGCGATCAAAGCATATTCCCAGAAATTAGCTTGGATAGCGTAGAGTTTAATCAAGGGATGGACATTACCTTTATCATTCTCAATAGCAAATCTGCCGATGATTCCTTAGAGCTTCTCAAAATGTTTGGGATGCCCTTTAAGAAACCAGGTCAGGAGAAATAATCTCATGGCAAAGAAGTCGTTAGTTAATAAATGCCAACACAATAAAGTAAGTCCTAAATTCAGCACTCGTACATACAATCGCTGCAATTTGTGCGGTAGACCTCGTGGATATTACCGCAAATTTGGGATTTGCCGAATTTGTTTCCGCAATCTTGCCCACAAAGGGGAAATCCCTGGGGTAAAAAAAGCCAGTTGGTAACATTTTTGGGGAATCAAAAATATGATGACCGATCCAATCGCAGATATGCTAACCAGAATTCGCAATGCCAATCGCATCTATCGCAATAAAGTGCTAATTTCCTACTCTAAACTCGTAGAAAATATCCTGAACAAAATGAAGCAAGAAGGCTTCATTCAAGACTATGCTCGGATTGAAGAACAAGGCCGCGCCAAAATTGCTGTATCTCTCAAATATGGGCCTGATGGTGAAAAGGTCATTCGTAATATCCAGCGCGTCAGCCGTCCAGGACTAAGAGTTTATCGTCCTGCCCCAGAATTAAAGAAAATCTTAGGTGGCCAAGGCATTGCAATTATATCCACATCCAAAGGAATCCTAACGGACCGTGAATGTCGCGAAAAGAAAATTGGCGGTGAGGTACTCTGCACCGTCTGGTAAACCGGCCCGTTGCATTAAGGAAATTTGACGATGTCTCGTATTGGAAAAAAACCCATCCCTATACCAGAAGGTGTCAAGGTAGCCGTAAAAGACCGTGCTGTGGAAATCACTGGCCCAAAAGGCAAGGTGCAAGAACCACTCTTTCAAAATATTGCTGTCGAAGTTCAAGACAAGCAAGTGGTGGTTAAATGCATTCAGGATACAAAGCAAAGTCGAGCATTTCATGGCCTTGTTCGATCCCTTATTAACAACGCCGTGATCGGGGTGAGCACTGGCTATCAAAGAGCCCTTCTCATTGTAGGGACAGGCTATAACGCTCGTTTAAAAGGCAAAACATTGGAATTGCAAGTTGGATATATATTGCCAGTCTCTTTGCCAATTCCTGAAACTTTGACTGTGGAACTCACCTCACCCACACGTATTGTGCTCAAAGGATGCGACAAACAACTCATCGGTGAATTTGCTGCTGCAATTCGTAGAGCACACGCTCCTGATTCTTACAAAGGTAAAGGTATCAGGTACGAAACAGAAAAAATCAAACTCAAAGCTGGCAAAAGCTTTGCTGGTGCTGGTGGAGACAAATAGCATATCATTGCACATCAAAATCCTCATGCGGCTTCGTAAGAAGCCCATAGGATTATGGATGTGCTTTGTCGCTTTGTCCGCAAAACGTCATATTCGATTTGAAAAATCTTTATCCTTAAGGGAAGAAACGGATTCCTCAGATAAGGTTTCTGTGAAAAATCTTCTATGAACACCAAAGATATTAAGAACTATCGGCGTACACGCCGCCATAGCCATATTCGCAAGCAATTGGTTGGTACAGCAGAGCGGCCTAGATTGAATGTCTTCCGCAGCAATAAGCATATTTATTGCCAAATTATTGATGATACCAGCATAGACAAATATCAAAGGCCGTGTGGGCGTACTTTAGTTGCATGTTCTAGCCTAAGCCCAGCGTTGAAAAGCCAAACTCCTCATGGTGGCAATATCAAAGCAGCCACATTGGTTGGAACAGAAATTGCAAAATTAGCGCAACAAAAAGGCATCACGTGTGTAGCTTTTGATCGAGGCGGCTATAAATATCATGGCCGCATTAAAGCATTGGCTGAGGCTGCCCGAAAAGCCGGGTTACAATTTTAATTTTTAGGAGACTGATACATGAGGCCTCCCAAGGCACAAGAATCTGTACAAGAGTTTGCTGAATATGTAGTAAAAATCAATCGTTGCGCTACAGTGGTCAAAGGTGGCCGGCGGTTTAGTTTCAGCGCACTTGTTGTAGTTGGTAATCGAAATGGTGAAGTTGGCATTGGATTTGGCAAAGCTAATGAAGTTCCGCCAGCAGTTCAAAAAGCACTCAAAGATGCGCGTAAAAATATGGTAAGAGTGTCTCTTCATGGCGACACCATTCCTCATGAAGTTGTCGCAACCTATCGTTCTACCACAGTCTTTATGAAACCAGCCATGCCTGGTACAGGCGTAATTGCTGGTGTTTCTGTGAGGGCTATTGTAGAAGCTGCAGGTGTTAAAAACATTTTGACCAAAGTTCATGGTTCCACCAATCCAGTGAATTTAACAAAAGCGACCCTCAAAGGTCTCTTGATGATGCGCAATGCAGAGCATGTCCAAGCACTCAGAGGAGTCAAAGCATGAATTTAGCTGATATCAAAATGTTTGGCCTCAAACGCAAACATCGCGTTCGGGTAGGACGTGGAATTGGTAGCGGCTTAGGCAAAACAAGTGGTCGTGGTATGAAAGGGTTCCATGCTCGTCAAGGCCATAAAATTGGTCAAGTGACAGAAGGTGGAACAATGCCATTATACCGAAGACTGCCAAAACGCGGTTTCAAACATACGGATTTTGACGATACCTGGATTATCATTAACCTGGAAGATTTGAATGTGTTCCAAGAGGGCGAAGAAGTCAGCCTGAGCACCATTGCCCAAAAAGGCTTGCTAAAACTGCCCAAAAGCAAAAAGGATCTGCGGCTCAAATTACTAGCGCGTGGAGAAGTGAAAGTAAAAAACTTGAAACTCAAGCTCCATAAAATCAGCGAAGAAGCGCAAAAGAAAATTGCCCAGGTTCAAGGAACTGTCGAATTGATCGTTATTGCAAAGCCTAAAAAGAAACCGCGGAGAAAAAGCGCATGATCCTAGAATCTTTCCGCAATCTATTCAAAATTCCTGAATTGAGGATCAAAATTGCTTACACAGCTTTTTTCCTCATGATTTTCCGTATGGGATCTCAAATCCCAATCCCAGGAATTCAAGTGGATGTTTTGCAAAAGCTAGAAGAAGGCGGCATTGGTGGAACTTTAGGCGGTATTTTGTCCTTTGTATCCGTACTCACGGGCGGCGCACTTGGCAATTGCTCCATCTTTTCCTTGGGCATCATGCCTTATATCAGCGCCTCCATTATCTTCAGCCTATTGACCAAGATTGTCCCTTCTCTGGAAGCACTATCCAAGGAAGGCCCAAGTGGATATCGTAAGATTAACGAATACACTCGTTGGGCAACTGTACCTTTGTGCTTGCTTCAGGCATTTATGATTGTGAAAGTCTTTAAGCAACCAGTTTCTGGACAAGATTATCTGGTTCCGGATCCAGCAGCCATTTTTGGCACTTTTGACTTTGTCGCAATCGTGACTCTAACAGCCGGCGCAATTTTCTTGATGTGGCTTGGCGAACAAATCAACGAATATGGTATTGGTAATGGTATTAGCCTTTTGATCATGGGCGGTATCATTGCGCGTATGCCTCACCAAGTGGAGATGATTGTCAAAAGCGGTGAAGGTGGCCAAGAAATTGCTAAGTTTATCGTGCTCTTAGCCTTGTTCTTCTTCATCATCGGTGCAGTCATCTACATGACGTATGGACAACGCAAGATCATGATTCAGCAAGCCAAACATACTCGCGGTCGTAGGGTATATGGCGGACGAAAACATGCTCTTCCTATGCGAGTCAATCAAGCCGGTGTGATGCCTGTGATTTTTGCATCCAGCTTAATGGTCTTCCCCATGACCATTGCCTCCTGGTTTGGAGCAGATAGCACACGAGAAATTTATGGATGGTTTGGTTGGGGGTCATTCTCCTATATATTTACCTACATCATTCTCATTTATTTCTTTAGCTATTTCTGGACTAGTCTAATGTTCCAGCCTGTGGAAATGGCCAACCAACTCAAGGAATATGGCAGTTTTATCCCAGGAATTCGTCCTGGTGAAAAAACAGCCGAATACCTAGAACATGTGATGACACGTGTTACCTTTGTGGGTGCAGCCTTCCTTGCGATCATAGCCTTGATTCCACAATGCGTATCGTTGGGTATGGATTTAAGTGGTGCGCAAAGCTCCTTTGTCCTCAACCTTGGTGGTACGAGCATTCTGATTGTGGTTGGCGTGATTTTGGATGTGGTGCAAAAACTAGAATCTCATCTACTCATGCGTCACTACGAAGGCTTTAGCAAAAAAGGCAGAATGCGTGGCCGTTAATCTCTAAAAATAAGGACTACAGATTTGCTGTAGTCCTTATTTCCCAAATTTTGATTTATTTTTTTCTTGTTTTTTTTAGAGATTTCGATAAACTATTGCCATAGCCCGCTTGATTCCAACAAATTTGCCATATTTGGAACAAATTTGCTGGCATCAACCGGACTCTTTTATTCCCTAAACTCCTGCCTGTCAAGCAGATAGAGGTAATATCAATATGCGAATCATCTTTCTTGGCCCACCTGCGGCTGGAAAAGGCACTCAGGCCAAAATGATCCAAGACCGCACCGGCATCCCCCTCATTGTGATGGGAGATATTTTACGGGCAGCGATTCAAAAACAGGATGAAATCGGCAAAGCAGCAGAAACGTATGTGAAAACTGGTGCCCTAGTGCCTGACGATATGATCATCAAAATCATCATGCGCAGGCTAACCGAGCCAGACTGTCAGCAAAAAGGCTTTTTGTTCGATGGATTCCCACGCACCATTGCTCAAGCTGAAGCATTGGATCATGAGATGTCTGCACAAGGCACCAAATTGGATGCTGTACTGTATTACAAGATTCCCGATGAAGTTGCGATTGCACGAATTTCTGGCCGAAGAACTTGTCGTAAATGCGACGCAGTCTATCATATCGTCAATAAACCAAGCAAAGTTCCAAATCACTGCGATCTTTGCCAAGGTGAGCTATATCAAAGAGATGATGATAAAACTGAAGTAATGCAAAACCGTCTGATAGCATATCATAAAAAGACCGCAGCGTTGGTAGAATACTACCAGCAAAAAGGGATTCTTGGTTATATTGATGCTAGCCAAAGCATCGAAGGAATCCTTCAAGAAACTTTGCGCACACTCAACTTGCAATAAAGCAAGCCACGACCTATCAGGAAAAATTTATGATTACCCAGAAAAGCATGAGAGAAGTCGCTATCATGCGGCAAGCAGGCCGAATTGTAGCAAAAACATTGGACTTGATGCAATCGTTGATTCGGCCGGGTGTCCCTACTTCTTTACTTGATGCAGAAGCCGAAAAATTCATCCGTAGCTTTGGCGCAACACCAGAATTTAAAGGCTACCGAGGTTTTCCAGCAACCATTTGCGTCTCTATCAATGAAGAAGTAGTGCATGGTATCCCTTCTTCTCGGCAACTTAAAGAAGGGGATATAGTTAGCATTGACATTGGTGTCCGGTATCAAGGTTATATCGGAGATGCGGCGAAAACATTTCCGGTTGGACATATTTCCAAAGCTGCCCAAAACTTGCTTCAAGTTTGTCAAACTGCGCTTCAACTAGGCATTGCTCAAGCCAAAACTGGCAATCGTATTTCAGACATTGCGCGTGCGATCCAGACTTATGTAGAAGCTCATGGCTACAATGTTGTGCGAGATTATACAGGGCATGGCATTGGAGCTGAGATGCACGAAGACCCTCAAATTCCCAATTATGTAGATAAAAGTTGGCTGCATGACGATGTTGTCTTAAAACCAGGCTATTGCATCGCGATTGAGCCTATGGTCAATATAGGAACTTGGCAGACCAAAACTGTGCGGCGTCAAGGTTGGGATGTTGTCTTAACCAAAGATTTGAAATGGTCCGCACATTTTGAACATAGCATCGCGGTTTTGGAAAATGATTCTATGATTTTGACATTGCCAGAAGAAGACTGATTTCTGCCAACAGAAAGGTTTTTTATGAAAGTACGATCTTCAGTACGAAGAATTTGTGAGAATTGCAAAGTAATTCGTCGTAAAGGAGTAGTCAGAGTGATTTGCACTAATCCTCGGCACAAACAACGCCAAGGCTAGGCAATCCTCTATCCACTACTTCCTTAGAAAGGCAAGCAGAATGGCACGTATTCTTGGTGTTGATATTCCCAATGCAAAACGGCTTGTGATTGCATTACGTTATATTTATGGAATCGGCCGTACCACAGCAGAACAGATTGTCAAAACCCTGAAGCTAAATCCTGATACAAGAGCCAAAGATCTCAGTGATGAAGATTTGGCCCGCATTGCGTCGGAAATTCAGAAAAATTATGTGGTGGAAGGCCCTTTACAAAGGCAAGTTCGCCAGAATATCCAACGTCTCAAAGATATCCATTGCTATCGTGGTATTCGACATCGTCGTGGTCTTCCAGTCCGTGGTCAACGCACTCGTTCCAACTCTCGCACTCGTAAGGGACCGAGGAAAACTGTCGCCGGAAAGAAAAAAGCACCGTCAAAAGGCTAATTCTTAAAGTACTTATAGAAAGGCAGATTTTCATGGCCCATGCCAAGAAGAAAAAAATTAAAAAGAATGTAACAAAAGCAGTGGCTCACATCAAATCGAGCTTCAATAATACCATCATCACCATCACGGATTTCAATGGAGATACTTTGTGTTGGGATAGTGCTGGTACAATTGGTTACAAGGGTTCTCGTAAAAGTACACCATTCGCAGCCCAAAAGGCAGCCGAAAAATGCGCTGATAAAGCATTAAAATTTGGTGTCAAAGAAGTTGAAGTAAAAGTAAAAGGCCCCGGCGCTGGTCGCGAGTCTGCGATTCGTGCTATCCAGGGTATTGGAATTGAAATTAAAGGCATCGAAGACGTTACGCCTTTACCCCATAATGGTTGCCGGCCGAAGAAAAAACGACGTGTATAGTGAGTGGCCCAAAGTATATAAAAAAATTATGAGATTCCAATATTTTATATATTTAAAACACTCTTTTTAGAACCGGTACATAAAGGATTGATTCATGGGAAGACACACAGGACCTGTATGTAGATTATGTCGCCGTGAAGGCGAAAAGCTGTATCTTAAAGGTGATCGTTGCAATAGCGGGAAATGCAGCCTTGAACGCCGCGATCGTCCGCCAGGAATGCACAATTGGCGACGCTCCAAACTTTCTGATTATGGACAACGCCTACGTGAAAAGCAAAAAGTAAAACGATATTATGGTTTGTATGAACGCCAATTCAAGCGTTTCTATGAAATGGCAACCAAGCAACAAGGCAACACAGGCGAAAACCTGATGGTTTTGCTAGAACGCCGATTAGACAATGTACTCCGACGTGGTGGATTAGCATATTCTCATGCCCAAGCTCGACAGTTCATTGGTCATGGACATATTTTAGTCAATGGCAAAAAAGTAGATTTACCTTCATATCTGGTCAAGCAAGGCGATGTGATCCGAGTGATTGATAAACCAGGGTCGCTAAAATTGGTCAAAGAAATTGCGGAAAAACATGCTGTAACACTACCTTCTTGGCTTGAAAGAAAACCAGAGCCATTAGAACTGAAGGTTGTTCAATTACCAGTCCGCAATGAAGTCCAGATAGATATCAAAGAAACTTTGATTGTTGAATTCTGCTCGCGATAATCTCACCCTAGTTGCTAGTTGACTAGGACGTGACATGATTATGGGTACGGTATCTTCTTGATACAATTGGATTGGAAGCTCCTGCCCATAGCAAGGTCAGAGACTAATCGCTTCGGTGGACTGGCAGTAACTGCCATGGTGCAGCAATGCGTTGTATGAGTTGTGTAGCTTTTATGAGCTATGCTCTGTATGCTGTATTTAGCCCAAGATGTTGCTAATTTCCTTCAACTAGTAACTTTGGTAATCTTCATAGGTCAAGAGCATTGAAAGACTATGGGTTGGATAGCTTTCCAACCCATAGTTGCATCCAAACTCGATGCTCTGAATTCATTTGGAAAGGCAATTCTATGCGAATCCGGTGGCGCAATCTTGAGCTGCCTATTCGAGTGGTATGTAATAAAGATTTGCTAACTCCTGAGTATGGGGAATTTGTAGCTGAACCTTTTGAGCGAGGTTTTGGCCGGACAATTGGCAATGGCCTGCGCCGCGTTCTTCTATCATCCATTGAAGGGTGCGCGGTAACCTCGGTCAAAATCGAAGGTGTGCAGCATGAATTTTCCACATTACCAGGTGTATTTGAAGATGTCACAGAGATTATCATCAACATCAAAAAATTACGCATCAAAATAGATGTGGACACACCAAGCCCGATCAAATTGTGGATTAAAGTCAAGCGCAAAGGCCCAGTCATAGCCAAAGATATTCAATTTGATGGTAACGCCACCGTTACAAACCCTGATTTGCTGATTGCCACGCTTACCGCGGAACGTGATTTTGTGGTTGAGATGGAGGCACGACGTGGGCGTGGTTATGTTACTGCGGATGAAAATATTAAAGAACCACAAGAAATTGGGATTATTCCAGTAGCCTCCATTTTTTCACCTGTCAGACACGTGGAATGCGTCATTGAAAATACCCGCGTGGGAAAAGCGATGAATTATGATCGCCTCGTTCTTAAAATAAGAACCGATGGAACGATCGCTCCAGAAATGGCATTGGTGGAAGCAGCAAAAATTCTGAGAAAGCATCTCAACCCATTTGTCCAATATTTTGATGTTGGCGTGGAAATCTCCCAAGAACCCAGTCCAATCATTGAAGAACCTGAGCCAGATGAAGAAGAGAAGCAAAAATTGCATGAGAAGCTAGATCAACCTGTCGGAATTTTGGAACTCACGGTGCGAGCCTCAAATTGCCTGACTTCTGTAGGCATTCATACGATTCGAGACCTAGTCCAAAAAACAGAATCTGACTTGCTCAAAATCCGCAATTTTGGGAAAACTTCTCTCAATGATATCAAAGAAAAATTGAAAAAACTAGATTTGCATCTAGGCATTCAATTAGATGATTCACCCAAAAGTCTTTAACAATCAGGTTCTTATTTTTTACAAACCTTAACTTCAATTGCATTTTGGATATGCGGCATCAACAGTGCATCATATCCAATTCAATAAGCAAGAGGCGCGGCAGCTAGTTTGAGAAGTTAGTTTTGGCCGCGAACTATTCTATGATGCATTTAAATAAAGGACGTCAATTAGGACGTAACAGCGCGCACCGTCGAGCATTAAAACGCAATGTACTTACAAGTCTATTCACGTATGGTAAAATTACCACACTCTTAACCATCGCAAAAGAGCATGCTAGAGCTGCAGATAAGCTTATCACCATTGCCAAGCGAGCAGAAACCAGGATCGCTGCAATGACACAGAAAATGAAAAGCGCTGCTGCAATACCAGACAACCCATTATCCAAACTATCACCAGAAGAATTGCAAGCAGAAATCAATCGGCAAGCTGATGCGATTCGTGTTGCCCATCTACGTCGCATCATCACAGAACTCCAAGATAAAAAGACTGCATTCCGCGTTTTCTATGACATTGCTCCTCAATATGCAAAACGCAATGGCGGCTACACAGCAGTTTATCATTTGAGCAAACGTCGCTTAAAAGATAACGCACAACAAGCCATCCTCAAATTAGTCGAAGAATTGCCTCCTGAACAAACTGCGCAAAGCAAAGAAGAACGCAAAGCCGCAAAAGAAAAAGAAAAAGAACGCAAAGCAGAGATCAATCGCAAGAAAAAAGAGCGCAAAGAAAAAGAAAAAGAAAAACAGCGCGCGATCAAAGAAAAAGAAAAAGAAAAATTGCGCAAACAAAAAGAAAAAAAAGATAAAAAGTCCTAATTTCAACAGAAAAACCCAGGAATTGAAAAATTCCTGGGTTTTTTAATTGCCAGATCATTATGAATCTCTCCGCACTCCAAAATATCTATTTACTTTGCTCATATATGTATTATATTGATGTCCAAAGCGTTCTAGCAAAAATAATTCTTCGCCTTTAATAATAAAATGATAAACAATCATGCTATAGATGCCCAGCAATCCAATCATCCAACTAAAATTTCCAATCATGGATGCAATTGTTAACAGGTCGAATCCTAAATACATTGGATTTCGGCTTATTTTGTATATTCCTTTTGTTTTTAATATCGTTTCTGTCTTTGGCAATCCTACTCGCATTGATTTTCCCAGATATATCGAGCTCATGACGATGAATATCAATCCAAGCACAAAAAAACAAATAGAAACAGATGATAAACTTGAATGAGCCTGAAATCCTGGTATGTTCAGATATGCCAAGACAATCACTAGCCAGGAGATATATCCTGCTATTTTTCCAGTGTAAAAAACGAATGGATGGATTGTTGTTTTGCCGATTAGTTCCATTGCCACTCTCTTTTCAATAGAAAAACCCAGAAATTGAAAGATTCCTGGGTTTTTTAATTGCCATGCAAAAAGCGACCAAGCTTTTATTTGCCCAACAAGGTTAAAATGACCGCTTTTTGAGCATGCAAACGATTTTCTGCTTCGTCAAAGATTACACTAGCAGGGCCATCAATGACTTCGGCTGTTTGCTCATTCCCACGGGTGGCTGGCAAGCAGTGCATGAAAATCACGTCTGGCTTGGCCACACTCATTACTTTTTGATTCACTTGGAATGGCCGCAGAGTATCCAAACGCTTCTTCTCTTCTTCTGGTGGAACATGATAACTCATCCATGTATCGGTGTAAATCACATCTGCTCCCTTTGCTGCTTCCAGCGGATTATGAACCAGGGTGACAGTGCTACCATTTGCAGCAGCAATGGCTTTGGCATGAGTTAGCACAGCAAAATTGGGACAATAGGCTTCATCTTCTGGGCAAGCTATCGCAATATGCATACCAACCTGCGCACAACCATACAGCAAAGAATGAGTCACATTATTATTCGAATCACCAGAATACACCAATTTGAGACCAGCCAACTTGCCTTTTTTCTCCCGAATGGTTTGCAAATCAGCCAAAATTTGGCATGGATGACTGAAATTGGTAAGAGCATTGATCACTGGAATGGTCGCATATTGGGCCATTTCGCACAGTGTCTGATGGGAGAACAACCGAGCCATGACAATATCCGCGTACCTAGAAATCACTCGGATCGTATCTGCAATGGTTTCCTTGCCTTTGCCCAATGGAGAAGTGGATGTATTGTAATAAATAGCATGGCCACCCAGTTGAGTCATCCCAATTTCAAACGAAAGATGTGTGCGCAAACTTGGCTTTTCAAAGATCATGAGCAATGTCTTTTGTACTAAAGCATCGCTGTATTTTTTAGGGTTGGCTTTTATATCTATCGCCTTCGCAATCAGCTTTTCAATATCTTCACGATTCCAATCAGCCAGTGTAATCAAATGGCGTATACTCATACAAAAATCCTCAATATCTCTAACAAAAAAAAGAGGTTACGTGATGGAGACAAATTCCTATTTCCAATATACCTTGTTTTAAAAAACTTGCAAGCATTTTTTTAGAAATTTGCAGAAGATTGATTGGAATTGAAGAGTGGGCTAGAAAATCACTTTTTATGTAGAGATTTTAAAGAATCTAAAAATTGGTTGACATGTCTATCAATTATTTTTACAATGCAGAGAAGCATCGCTTGCGTTGATGAACAGTTTAGAACCTGATGGCTAGAAAACAAAAATTATTTTAGTCAAAATTATTACGGTTTGCTATTTCTTCACTCAGCAGGTTAAGAAGAAGTAAATAGCAAATCTTTGGCAAACAAAATCTTAGGATGAACATTCGCCCATCAATAAGAGAAAGAACATGCCAATATCTGATTATTAAGAAATTATGCTTCGTTGTTTTTGTTTCGTATTCTATGAAAGGAAGACCATCTATGAAAACCATCATACTTACGGGAGTTTTTATGGTACTTACCATTGCATGGACGCAGCAATTGTATACCTATGACAATCGGCCTAAGATTACAGTGACTGGTGAAGCCGTCGTGAATGTGAAGCCAGATAAAATCATCCTAAGCTTTGGAATTGAGACATGGGATGCCAATATCAATGTAGCCAAGCAAAAGAATACTGAAATCTTGAAAAAAGCACTGGCTGCTGTAAAAGATTGTGATGTTCCAGAAAAAGAGATTCAGACCGATCAGATATCGATCGAGCCTAGATGGGATGATAGCTACAAGCGACAAAATTTCGTTGGCTACTTTGTCCGCAATACGCTTGTGGTCACAATTTCCGATGTTGAAAAGGTTGAGAAGCTCGTCACTACTATCTTGCAAGTTGGTGTGAACTACATCCATGGAATTGACTTCCAAACCACGGAATTCAAGAAATACCGCGAAGAGGCACGCGAATTAGCCCTCAAAGCGGCCAAGGAAAAAGCAGATAAAATGGCTGCTGTCCTGGGCCAAACCGTGGGAGCGCCTATCCAAATCAACGAAAATTATAGCGGCTCTCCGTGGGGGTATTGGTCGAGTTGGTACGGTTGGGGCCGCGGACGATCGTCTGGCATGTCCCAAGTCAATGTTCAGGCGGATCGCGGAAGTTCTAATGAAATCGCTGATACCATAGCATTAGGAAAAATTTCCATACGAGCTAGTGTTTCCGTGACCTTTGAGCTTGAGATTAAAAAATGACAAACCTTTTTTCCGTGTTAGAAGCAAAATCAATCAAGAGACTTTATCGTTAAAGTCATCTGAACAAAGCACGCCATTTGAGATGCGGCTTGTTTGTATAACTTGTCTTATTTAGATAACATAACTTGTCTTATTTAGATCATTCTTTGAAAGGATCTTAGTATGCAAGCATCATTTTACTTTCGCACGTTTTTATATTGTATCTTTCTTGTTGCATTTGCAAACTGTATATTTGCTCAATATATCTATTGGGCAAATGGAAATACAGGTACTATAGGCAGGGCCGATCTGGATGGATCAAACCCTAATTACTCTTTTATCTCAGGATGTACTTCGCCTCTGGGACTTGCGCTGAATGATCAATATATCTATTGGTCCAATTCTACGATTGCCCGGCTTGGCCGAGCTAACTTAGATGGAACAGGTGCTAACCAATCTTTCATCACCGGATGCAATGCGCCCTGTGGAGTTGCTATCAATACGCAATATATCTATTGGGCGACTTATGATACCTACATTGGGAGAGCCAATTTGGATGGAACAAGTCCTAATCACTATTTCATCTCTGGATGTAACATGCCACGCGGGGTTGCTGTCAGTAGTCAATATATTTATTGGGCAAATAGCGGGAGTCACACCATAGGTAGGGCAAAGCTGGATGGATCAGATATTAATCAATCTTTGATTACCGGATCATTCTCTAGCGCTTACAGCGTTTGTGTAAGTGCCCAATATATTTATTGGGGCAATGGGACTGGAGCCATAGGCAGAGCTAACCTAGATGGGACAGATGTTAATCAAACTTTTATTAGCGGATGCTATCTTGCAATGGGAATTTTTGTAAATACTATATATATCTATTGGGGCAATCGTTCTGGATATTCTAGCATAGGAAGAGCATTTCTCAATGGAAGCTCAGTCAACCATAATTTTATTACTGGGTGCAGTGCAGCAAGCTTTCCTATAGTAACAGGTATTCCCACATACATTGAATTGCTGTATTTCCGCAGCCAGGCTAAGCAAGACCATGTTCTTGTGACATGGGAGACTGCTACAGAGCTTGCCAATGCTGGATTTCATATTTGGCGTAGTGAATACGAAGATAAAGGATACACTAAGATTACTGGATTGCTCATCCCTGCCCAAGGCAGTACTACGTCGGGTGCTAGCTACGAATACCACGATTTTTCCATATTGCCTGGCACTAAGTATTGGTACAAACTCGAAGATTTGGATGTCAACGGGACTAGTACATTTCATGAACCAGTACAAGTACAAGAATAACAATAACTAAAATCTACATTTTCGTTACGACTAATTCCACGAATTTTCAAAACATCAGTTACAACTCATTCTACGAATTTTCAAAAGATATGCTAAATTGCAAAGTGTTTTTCTAATTTCGATCGGTCCAAAACAGTGGAGGTGGTATGGCCAAAAATTATGGTTCTCTTCAAATTAAAGGTCATGTCTTCCAGGTTAAGGATGCCATATTGAGCGGCAAGCTGAAACGGTCTGGACCGATCGAATGGTTTTTGCAGGTAGATGCAAAAGAAGCCAAATATGGAGGCATACTTTGGTCTCCTAGAGCTTATTCGGACAATTACCTATCTGTTTACATGACTTGTCTTATTTAGATCATTCTTTGAAAGGATTAGTATGCAAGCATCATTTTACTTTCGCACGTTTTTATATTGTATCTTTCTTGTTGCATTTGCAAACTGTATATTTGCTCAATATCTCTATTGGGCAAATGGAAATACAGGCACTATAGGCAGGGCAAATCTGGATGGATCAAGCCCTAATTACGCTTTTATCTCAGGATGTACTTCGCCTATGGGACTTGCACTGAATGATCAATATATTTATTGGTCCAATTCTACGATTGCCCGGCTTGGCCGAGCTAACTTAGATGGAACAGGCGCTAACCAAGCTTTCATCACCGGATGCAATGCGCCCTGTGGAGTTGCTATCAATACGCAATATATCTATTGGGCGACTTATGATACCTACATTGGGAGAGCCAATTTGAATGGATCAAGTCCTAATCACTATTTCATTTCTGGATGTAGCATGCCACGCGGGGTTGCTGTCAATAGTCAATATATTTATTGGGCAAATAGCGGGAGTCACACCGTAGGTAGGGCAAATCTGGATGGATCAGGTATTAATCAATCTTTCATTACCGGATGCAATACCACTTACAGCGTTTGTGTAAGTCCCCAATATATTTATTGGGGCAATGGAGTGAATGAAACCATAGGCAGAGCTAACTTAGATGGGACAGGCGCTAATCAAGCTTTTATTAGCGGATGCTCTGTTCCAATGGGAATTTTTGTAAATACTATATATATCTATTGGGCTAATTATTCTGGATCTTCTAGCATAGGAAGAGCATTTCTCAATGGAAGCTCAGTCAACCATAATTTTATTACTGGGTGCAGTGCAGCAAGCT
>JAKLHB010000002.1:0-27771 GCA_022710345.1 Planctomycetota bacterium | reverse complement strand
TGAACCAGTACAAGTACAAGAATAACAATAACTAAAATCTACATTTTCGTTACGACTAATTCCACGAATTTTCAAAAGATATGCTAAATTGCAAAGTGTTCTTCTAATTTCGATCGGTCCAAAACAGTGGAGGTGGTATGGCCAAAAATTATGGTTCTCTTCAAATTAAAGATCGTGTCTTCGAGGTTAAGGATGCCATATTGAGCGGCAAGCTGAAACGGTCTGGGCCGATCGAATGGTTTTTGCAGATAGATGCAAAAGAAGCCAAATATGGAGGCACACTTTGGTCTCCTAGAGCTTATCTTGAACAATATCCGAGCAAAGCTCACTCGATGGATGAATTTCTGGATTCTCCACTCGTGATTGAAAATGGCGCTGAGTTCTGTGGGCATACCATATTACCAGGCTCTCGGTTGTGTTGCCTTTATGTGTTTGAGCATGAATACCTCGACCATAATCAAATCAAGTTGGTACGATACCGCGGCAATTGGCTGAAAATGACTTGGATAGCCAGGTGCGCAGTTCACCATGGCAAAGCATACGGAAAAAAGCTTGACTTGAAGATCGAGTGTAGGGTTGAATTTCTCGGTTTTTCTGTCCAGGCTAAAGGCAAGGAAGCAGCAAATAAATTGTTAACTAAGAAATTCGACCCCAGTGGGTTGCGCTTTCATAAGGAGCCGGACTATGAAGGAAGCTATTTTCTACCGATTCCGGGCAAATGGTGAAATACTGGCTTTGAACCGACAGCAGGAGCCAGATTATGAAGGAAGCTATTTTCTACCGATTCCGGACAAATGGTAAAACATTGGCTTTGAACTGACAGCCAAAAACTACAGCTTGTCATCAGCCTGTCATTTGGGCAGTAGGCAGTGAACAATAGAGTCAAACTTAGGAAAAGCAAACCGATTTTCTTTTAGATAACCTTTAGATGCTTAGAAGCTGGAGGAAAGGCAATGGTTCCCAAAGAAGTAATCTGGTATTATGGAAGTTTCAGTGCTCTGGTGTTGTTGCTTGCTATTGTTATATGCTTATTTCATCGGCTCAAACGCAGGACTGTTTGGACAGATTATGCGTATGGAGCAGGGACATGGATTGCAACAGTGGTTGTGAAGATATTGCTTGCTATATTATTTTTTTACTGGCTACGGCTTATCTTTGGCCATCCTCTTCCTCTTGTCATGACCATGATGGCTACGGGCCTCTTGACAGGTGCCACTGAATGTGTAGGAACATTCTTCATAGCCAAAACCAAGCGGTGGCAGACTGCATCATGGGATTCATCTGTTGCCTTTGGGCTTGGTTTCGGATGTTTTGAGGCCGCTATCTTGGCCGCCTTTCTCCTTCTAGGTGTTCTCATGGCTTTATTTCAAGACCAATTGAGCCCCGACGATGCCAGGGCCATTGCTTCTATTTTCACGGATCCTGATCGTCCATTGACCTTTTTTGCTGAACGTGCCATTGCAGTGCCTGTCCATCTTCTATCTTCAGTGCTTATCATACGGGCTGTTCAAGCGAGGCGGCAATCGCTATTTTGGTGGGGTTTCGCTCTCAAGAGCCTCATAGACGCTGTGCCAGCCGATAAACTAACGATGCCCATACTCCAAGGGATTTACTTTATTTTTGGAGCGATCTCTTTTGTAGTCTTTCTTTACTATTTCGATTGGGTAGAACCAAACGAACCAAACAAGCAAAATATCCAAGAAACCTAAACAAGCGCTGCTTATTCAAAATTTAGATTTGCAAGTCTAATTTTACGATAAAAAAAACTATTCCATGCTTATATTTTTTAAGTCAAACTCCCTTACTCACTATCAAATAAAGAATTATAAAATCTTCAAATTATTTTGATCTTTTGGATTGGCTTTTGCAAGATGGCTCATTCACCGTTTGATGATAACGAATTTTTGAAAGCCACTATGTCAGTTCCAGCCGGTCGCCCCTACACGCATATAAGATCAAGAATGCTTTATTTTATGCGTGTAGGGCATGATCATCAAAGGACAACCGGCCGAAGAAACCTACACTTGCTAGCTATGTTAGTTCCTCAAAAAAACGTTATCATCAGATTAACCTCAATGTTTTTATGCGCTATTTTTAGCATAAAGCCTTTTGAAGGGAGCCAGCCATGAGTGAACAACGATTTTTTTGCAATAACCCGGAGTGTCCTCAACATGAATGTGTGAAAGTTGCGATTGCCACAATGCCAGAGCAGGTTGCGTTGAGATGCGCTTGTCAATATGTGCCAACCAAGGCCAGACAAGATATTGCAGAAATATGGATTTGTATGTCCTGCAACAAGGCTATAGAAGCTCAAATCGTGCCAGAGCAAATCACATTGCATTGTTACCATTGCCAATCTGCATTGACCAATGGGATTGGACAAAAAGCCAAAGAAATCAACCAGGAAGAAGCTATTGGGCTATGGAGATGCCCTGCCTGTGATTATTGGGTGAATTTGGACAACCAGAAACCGTTGAAAATCTTCTGCAATGTATGCGGCAAGATGATGTCACCGGATATGCCCAAGGAAATTGGGCGTTACGAAATCCAAAGCAAATTGGGCGAAGGCGGCATGGGCATGGTGTATTTGGCCCAAGATCCACAATTGAAGCGGCCAGTGGCGATTAAATTGATGAGCGGGTTTCAAAGCATGCAAGCTGAATACGCAAAACGTATGCAACGATTTGAGCAAGAAGCCAAAGTCATTGCAGCATTGCATCAGCATCCAAATATTATCACAATCTATGAATTTATCTCTGATCCAAACTTGACCAACACACCTTACCTTGTGATGGAATACATTGAAGGCCATACACTCGAAGCCTGGGTTACAAATGAATTCAAAAGAAATACGCTCGACATGAAGAAAATAGCCGAAATGATAGAGAAATGCGCCAAAGCTTTGCAAATTGTGCATGATAAAGGAATCATCCATAGAGACATCAAGCCAAGCAATATCATGATCACCGCCAATGCCCAAGAGCCTAAAGTCATGGATTTTGGCGTTGCCAAAATTATGCATAAAACACAATCTTTTACCGAGCCAGACATATCTCCCGGCACACCCGAATACATGGCTCCAGAGCAGTTCATGGCAATGCACAACATAGATGCCCGATCCGACGTTTTTGGCCTAGGTGCGACCTTATACTATGCTATCACAGGCACTGCTCCATTCCCCAAAGTCCGGACTTTAAGCAAGAAAGACCCTGAACGGCCGACTAAACGAAATCCGGCTATTCCAAAAGACCTAGAAGCCATTGTGTGCAAATGCCTAGAATTTCTGCCCAACCATCGCTATTCCAGCATGAATGCATTTGCGGACGATCTCCGCAGATTTCAAGAAGAACGCCCAGTCCAAGCAAAAACCATCACACTTTGGACCCAAGCCCGCAAATGGATCATACGCAACCGCGCGTTGAGCCTAAGCCTTGGCACTATTCTATTGCTCATCATCACAAGCTTAACGCTAATTACTTGGCAATGGCTACAAGTGGAGCAAGAAAAAAAACGGCGTGGGATTGTCGAGGAAGCCAATGTCATTATAGCAGAACAACGCAAACAAGCCGAACAAGCCTTAGTAGAATCTCGCCATTATTTAGGCATCGCTTTATTAGAACGTGCCAAACGGTACCAAACTGAAGGAATGAATTTCGAAGCTAAGATGATTGTAGGACGCGCTCTTGGATTTATTGACTTTGGCGGCCCAGTGCCAGAATACCGACCATTGCTCAAGCCAGATAGCAAAGAATGGGAAGAGGCTCAAACCATGATGCGCTCTGGCTTAGATATCTGTCCTGTTTGGAAAAGCCCATGCCAAAAAATAAGCGGGCTGGATTCACTTGAGTGTGCTATATACAGCCCAGATGGAAAGCACATCGCTGCAGCCGGTAATGATAAAACCATTTATATTTGGGATGTGGCCACAGGCCAGCAAGCTTCTTCGCTTCATGGCCATAAGGATTTCATCAACAGTTTAGCGTACAGCCCAGATGGAAAATACATCGCTGCAGCCGGCAGGTTAGACAACAGCATCCGAATCTGGGATGTGGCCACAGGCCAACAGGTTTTTTTGTTTACGGGCCATAAGTATAGCTTTAACACATTAGTGTACAGCCCAGATGGAAAATATCTTGCTTCGGATGCTGCTGACAATACCATCAAAATTTGGGATATTGCTACCGGTGCGCAATTTTCCTTTTCTCAAGGCCATACAGGGATTATAGCAAGTTTGGCGTACAGTCCAGATGGAAACTATATTGCTTCTGGTAGTTTCGATCGCACCATCCGTATCTGGGACATCACTACAAAAAAACAGATTGCCTTGTTTCAAGCAGAAGCCAAAATTCGTACTGTGGCATATAGTCCAGATGGGAAATACCTAGCTGGCGGTTTTGACAAAACCATCAAAATTTGGGATATAGCTACAAAAAAACAGATTGCTTTGCTTCAAGGCCATACAAACATTATTAATAGTGTAGCCTACAGCCGCGATGGGAAATATATCGCTTCTGGGAGTTTTGACAAAACCATTCGAATTTGGAATGCAGGTACAAAACAACAGATTGCCTTGATTCCACAAGAAGACAGTGTTCTGAGTGTAGCATATAGCCCGGATGGAAAACGTATGGCCTCAGGCTGTATTAACACCATTCGCATCTGGGATATATCCACTGGCCAGCAAATTTCCTTGCTCCAGGGGCATACTTCGTATGTTTATAGTGTGGCATATAGCCCGGATGGGAAATACCTGGCTTCTGGTGGTATGGATCACACGATTCGAATTTGGGATATATTTACTGGCCAACAGGTTTCCTTGCTCCAAGGCCATACTTCTGAGATTCATAGTGTGACCTACAGCCCGGATGGAAACTATATTGCTTCGAGCAGTGCGGACCACAGCATCCGAATCTGGAGTGTATCAACTGGCCAGCAAGTTTCCATGTTCCAGGGGCATACTTCATGGGTTTTTAGTATAGCCTATAGCCCTGATGGAGACTATCTAGCCTCTGGTAGCATGGATAACAGCCTTCGCATCTGGAATGTATCCACTGGCCAACAAGTTTCCATGTTCCAGGGGCATACTTCATGGGTTTTTAGTATAGCCTACAGCCCAGACGGAAAGTATCTAGCCTCTGGCAGCATGGATAACAGCG
This sequence comes from Planctomycetota bacterium, assembly GCA_022710345.1. Lineage (GTDB taxonomy): Bacteria > Planctomycetota > Uabimicrobiia > Uabimicrobiales > JABWCH01 > JAKLHB01. The sequence continues at coordinate 22,615 of JAKLHB010000002.1, read as the reverse complement.
TTCGCATCTGGAATGTATCCACTGGCCAACAAGTTTCTTTGCTGCAAGGGCACACGTCCTCTGTCCAAACTGTGGCCTACAGCCCGGATGGAAACTATATTGCCTCTGGCAGTACGGATCACAGCATCCGGATCTGGGATGTATCCACTGGCCAACAAGTCTCCTTACTCGATGGGCAAATTAATTGGGGCAACACGGTAGCCTACAGCCCGGATGGAAACCTAGCTTCAAGCAGCAATCACGGAATCCGGCTTTGGAAACTAAAATTATTTTCGTATACTCAATATCTTCCATTTATCCAATATAGTAAAGTGGGGTTGGGGGTAGAATGGAATACAAAACTAGATTTAAGTGCGGGCTATTATCTACCAGGCCCATCCAATGGTTCCTTCGCGATTCTGCGGAGTTCAAAATCTGAGGCCCAAAAAAATCAGATGCTATTCTATCTCTATTTGAATGCAGGCAATTTTTCTAGCGCTATTCTACTCGCCCAACAATGCTTGAATGCGGATTTCTCTAGGCAAGTTCATGCCGATCTCCTGCAAGCGCTCCTCCAATCTGCTGCCGTGTTTGCAGCAGAGCAAAACGACGCTATGGCTCAATATCGTTTAGACCAATTCCAAAGCATGGGTGGCAATTTTCAAAACCTGGTAGCAGAAGATGATGGCTTATGGCGGCTCAACCAAATGATTTTGATGTATCCTTCTTGCATTCGCCAAAATAAATTCACACGAGCCTTGGCACTTGTCCAAGAACCAACGATATGGCAGCATCATCCTACTCGCTATGCCTTGGTTTTGGCCAATCAAAAGCGGCTCAACCAGCAGCAAGCACTTCAAACCACAATGATTGAATTGGCCTACGAACCTGGTTATATCAAAGAATTGATTCACCTAGCATATCCATCCAAGTCAGCCGAAACAATCGAAAGCTTTAAATGGAAAATTTTGGCTTATTACCAAGATCAACTTACAGAAGGCCAATTATTCTCCTTTGCATTGCAACACAAAACTCGTCTATGCAACATGTATTACTTTTTTGTAGGTCTGTGGCATATCTCTACATATCCAGCTCAAGCTAAAGATTATCTCAATCAAGCATGTCTTGTGCCCCAAAAATGGCTTTATCTGCCTTATGATTATACTTCCTTTGCCAAAGCCGAACTGCAATGGCTCAAATAGCCTGCAAAAATTGATCTGTTTTTTCTGTTTTATAAGCCTGCAAAACCAAAGAAAAAGGCAAATTTAGCTTCGATGAAATCGAGGAACTACGCAAGATAGTCGCCAAAGATTTCAAATAACAGCATGGCTTCAACCACAAATGGCCCACGGTGGTTCATTGCAGCATCATCCCCCATGAGCCATTTGCTTCAACTAAGCCCAAAAATTTGTTATGGATTTTTGTTAATCCTTAGTCTCAAAACCACAAATGGCCTACGGTTTCATCCCCCATGAGCCATTTGCTTCAACTAAGCCCAAAAATTTGTTATGGATTTTTGTTAATCCTTAGTCTCAAACCACAAATGGCCCACGGTTTCATCTCCCGTGAGCCATTTGCTTCAACTAAGCCCAAAGCACAAATGGCCCACGGTGATTCATCTCCCCGTGGGCCATTTTGCTTCAACTGGGAATCTATGCTTTTTGCGGGTTGCTGCTGAAACATTTCACATATTGCGTATCACGTCACATATTGCGTATCACGCCTTTTTGTTTGAGTGCTTGCAAAATCGTGGCAATGTTTCTTTGATCTTCTGTCAGTTCGGCGTTTTCTTTAATTTTGCGAAATGCAACCCGGATCGGGCTGATGGTGGCGCGGGATAGACTCAATTCTCTCACCATTTCATCCACGTTTGCTTCTTGGTGATACAATGACCACAATCGGGAAATCCTGTATTCTTCTTCAGTCATGCGGGCTTCTGGAATAGGCGATTTTTCGGGTGATGAGGGATTTTCTGAAGAAGCTGGTTTTTCGTATGTTTTGCCGCTTTCTTCAATGATTTTGGCAATATCAGGGCAATCTGCGAGCATGACGCGCAAGACCGCAGTTTTTTGTAAAATACGATTGATCACATTTTGCAATTGCCTTACATTTCCTGGCCAGCGCTGACTTTGGAGATAGGATTTCAAATCCGAAGCAATGGTTTGCCGTCCCTTGCGTTTTTGGTTATAAGCTTTGACAAAAAAATCACACAGCATTGGAATATCCTCGGCGTGATCGCGCAAAGAAGGGACTGTAATCACTACTTGGGCAATTCTATTATAAAGATCTTCTCTAAATTCACTGTGTTGCAAATTTTGAAGTGTGGCAGAGATAAGCCGAAAATCCACTGTTCTACGTTTGATTTCGCCTGCACGAAGCACTGTTTTTGTATCTAGCACCAGGTTCAAAATAGCTTGCTCATCGCTTGGCAGATCGCCAATTTCGTCCAAGAATACAGTGCCACCCTGGGCATCTTCAAAAATTCCCTGGCTTTCTTGGACACCTGTGAATCTGTCGCGTGCAATGCCAAAGAGTTGGCTTTTTCCAGATGCTCCTTGAATCAAAGAGCAATTCAGCGGTTCATACGAACACTTGCTGCGATTGGATAACTGGTGGATGATCTGGGCAATATAACTTTTGCCTGTGCCTGTTTCTCCAAGCAAGAGTACATTGCTGTCAGAGCGTGCACATCGCAAAATATCATGCTTTAATTGTTGGAGAGGAGGACTGTTTCCAATCAATGCAGGGATTGGGTCTTTGATATGAAAAATTTCTTCTTCCAGATGTACTTTGTGCTTTTTCAAAAGCGGTTGTATCTTGCTTACCCAATCTTGCAGGCTTTTTTTGTTTTTTGGTGTAAAGTTATGGTTCTTAGAATCCAAGTACATTACCATACTGTAACCACAACATGCAAAAACAAATGTGCACAAAATAGAAATGTGCTCGTATCTTTTGCTCACTTCGCTCGCATCATAGCCCGAATCTTTAATATCTGCAAGCAGCATGGGTTCTGTGGGGGCTTTGAGTACTCGGCGGGCAAAGCTTTTGCAAACTTCTTTCATGGGAAAATCATACGGGCTGTGCTCTCCAGAAATAGGGGGAAGGATGCTATGAAACGGATATGCTTCGAGAGACTCCTTGTCTTTGTTTTCATCGAGCAACATCAGGATGCATTGGTCTGTTTCGTCTGTAGCAGGCATGATCTCTCGAATGTTTGCGCAAAGAGCTTGGAAAATATCCTCGATTGTTCCGTTTTGCAAGACCTGCTCAATTTTTTCGATTGACATGCTTTTCCTTTTATTTCAAGAAAGGTGCAATGACTTCATCAGCTTGTGGTTCTATGAAAGCAATTGTATCACAAGGTATATTGAGGTCCTGCGGAGTGGCCTATAATTCAAATTTATTTTTATATCCTATTTTCATTAAATGAGTTACAAAAGACTAAAATTTGAGGCCTATCCAGCTTTTCCTTTTTTCCAAAATACATGCCGAACAAGGCAACGAACATTGAAGTAAAGGTTTTGGATAAGCCATTGCGTGGTATGCAATACTAACGCTTAGCCATTGCTTGGATGAATCGAGCACCCATATCGAATGCTTTTTGGCAGTCTTGTGGAAAGACTTCTTTTTTGTGCTTTTGTTTTCTTGGGACAAACGGCGCAATCTGATCAGCGACGATCTTGGAATAGTCATCAACGTGGAATGTATCCAGGCTCAAAAGTGATTCCACTGGACTGCCAAAGGCAAATTTCAGCATCCATTCGTTTGTCTCGATGTGGGGCTGGAACTTTTGGACACCTTCTTCATTGACACCCATGGTATAAATGCATCCAACATAAAGCTTCTTGGGAAAATTCGATGTAAAAGTTCCATAGTTGATATAGGGAAAAAGGCGTTCGACAAAAGCTTTGGTATCGGCTGTGATAGAACCAAAGTAAATGGGTGATCCTAGGAATATGGCATCCGCAGATTCTAGCTTTGGATAAATGTTGGTAAAGTCATCTATTAAAATGCATTTGCCATAGCTTTTTCCATTGCGGAGTTTGCAAGCAAAACAAGCTTGGCAAGTTTTCATATTCAGGGTGTTCAATTGAATAAATTCTGTTGTAGCTCCGACGGATGCCGCTCCATCCAATGCTTTTTTCAATAACGTAGCGGTTGTGCCATTAGGTCTAGGGCTACCATTGAATGCTATTGCTTTCATAAAATATACGGCAGTGAATCTCTTGGTATTGACTGAAGAGAAAAACTGCTTCCTTTCGAACGGTAAGAGATAAACATTTAGTAAAAGTATCGAACGAACCTAGCATAACATTTGGTGTTATGTGAGGACAAACAGAATTCATCTTGCATTAGGGCGACCAGCCGGTCGCTAGCAAGCGTGAAACCATACGCATCTACACACTCATAATATTTTGAGTAGCATTATGCTATGTCTTTTTGAAATGATCGTCGTTTGTATTCGGACGTAGGACGACCAGCCGGTCGCCCCTACACGCAAATAAGAACAGGAATGCTTTATTTTATGCGTGTCGGGCATGATCATCATAATGACAATCGGCCGAAGAAACCTGCACTTGTCGGCCAGCTTGTCGCCCCTACAGCAATCGGATTGCCTATATGCTTTTGATCAAGAGCAGGGTAATGTCATCGAACTGGGGAGCACCTCCTTGATGTTTGGCTAGGGCATCTAAAATGGCTTGGCTGAGTTTCTTGATGGCTTCGGGTTCTGCGAGGGTTCGGACATTGGAGCGCTGGATGGCTTTTTCTAGGCCGACAGCTTCTTGGAATTGTTGTTTTTGGCTATTCATTGCTTCTGTGACCCCGTCTGTATAGAGAAGCAACAGTTCGTTCTCTCGAAGTTGCAAGGATTTGACCTTAAAATCTGAAGCTGCCGCCTGAGATTCAGGAGCAATTTGCAATGTTCCGAGCACCTTGCATCTTTCTTCCAGGGTTTCGAATTCCCATTTTCCTGGCTCGGCAAGCCGGCAAAGCATTGGAGATGGATGGCCTGCGTTGAGCCATTGAAGCTTTCCTGACTCTGCATTCCAGCGTATTAGTACCATCGTGGTATACATCAGAGATTGATATTTTTTAAGATACCTTTTAGGAAAGGTACGGGATAGATACCCATCCAATCGGCGCACAACATCTACAATATCAGGCTCAAATCCTTGCGAAAGCAAGGCGCTTAGGTAAGATTTGAGGGAAGCTACGACCAAAGCGGCATCCATGCCTTTGCCGCACACATCTGCCACAAAGAGATAGAGGGTCGAGCCGACCTTGAAGTAATCAAGATAATCTCCGCCTAGCTCTAAGGCGGGGTGATAGATTCCATAGCCTTGGATCGAATGTCCGCTTTCTTTATAGTGAAAATCAGCCACTGGGATGACGCTTTGCTGAAGTTTTTGGGCACTTTGGATTTGCTCGATATTTTCAACATGCTTTTGTTGCTGGAGGTTCCGCATCAGGCATTCCAGCATACTAGCGATGGTCCGGAGTTCTTGATCTGAAAATAAGCCAGCTTGGGCGATTTGCAGGCAGAGGAATTGAAAAGGCATCTGGTCTGCATTGCGGCAATAGAAGGCCAGTGTATGGGTGTTTGTGTTTGTTTCTTCAAATGCAGCGCATTCGATGGAAGAAGCATCTTTTGCTTTAGATTTACGCAATTCCTCTAGCATAGCTTCAGGTAATTGCAGATGAATGGTTCGATTGTCAGGATAGGGCAAATATCGGTGCAAGGTGGTGTTATATTGAAGAAGCGCAATCATAGAAAGCTTTGCATCAGCCCATGTTTTCAAGCTTTGCTCAAAAATCTGGACCATGTTTTGCATATCTGAAGCTTCGCTGAGTTTTTGGTCAAGCTCTGCCATAATACGCAAGGTATTTCGCAAGGTTTGTAGAGCATCTTCAATGGCTTGTAGGGATATTTGGGTAAGCTCTTCATAAGGTTTGACGATTGCAACCTGGCTGATTTTTTTGGCCTGGCTGCCATGCGCAAAGATTTGTACCTGGCTTTTCCAAGAAAAGATCACCAAGGTCTTGCCGAGTTGGATTAAATCTCGGTCTGCCAAAATTTTTTCTGTGATGCGTTCTCCATTGACATAGGTGCCATTGGTACTATGACAGTCTTGGATTTTCCATGCTTCTCCTTCAGGCATGATCACAGCATGCTCTCGTGAAACGCAGAGATCATCGAACTGAATTTGGTTGCTAGGATCTTTGCCTAAGAATGTCTTGCCATCCAGGCGATGGTGGGATTGCGGCTGTTTTTGGGAATCTAGTACGACCAACACAGGTGTGGAAAAGAAATATGATGAGCTTAAGCTGCCAAGATCTTCGAGCTTTTTCTTGACTGCATCAGGATTTGGTTGAGGTATCTCAGGCTTTGGTTGGCCTGTTTCCTCTTCGTCTGAAACAGCGATAGCTTCCATCTCATCCCCACTAGTTTGCTCTGCAGCACGCTGCATATCGGATTGGGCAGGAACATCGTCCTCTTTCTGCGAAGCTCCAACAACAGCCTCGATCTTGTCTATATCTGTGGTAGTGACTTCTTGCAAAGAAGATATCATGTAGATTGTTTGTTGTGGTTCCGCTGGTTCGTCCGGAAGCGATGTCACACTATCATCATCGAGTTTGCCCATATAATCACCCGACCCATCCAAGAGGCTTAGTTCTTCTGAAGTAGCTTTTTCAATGGCTAAAGGGTTTGATTGTATGGAAATCTTCTGCCTATCCTTGATGGCGATCTTATGGGGCAGAGGCGGTTCTGTGGATTTGGAGACCATTGGTTTTTGTGGTGCCGAAGCCCCTATTGGGACGATTGTGGGTGCTGCAAAAGGGTTATGAGGTTCTGCATGGCGTATTGCAGTTTTTTTGGAAAGTGAATCTTGTTCATTTTCTTTTGTTTCATAGACTTCTAAGCATGAAAGAAGTTTCATTTTCCTGAAGATTTCTACAATTCTAGGATTTGCTTTTATGGCAATCTGGCCGCCTTCATTTTGAAAAAATTTGGTCCTTTCTAAAAGTGTTCCTGCTCCTTGGCTGTCTAGAAAGGTTAGTTTAGAAAAATCTAGGAACAAGACTTTTTTATCTTGCTTCAAAAACAATGCAAGGCTTTTTGAAAAAATTTCGCATGTATCAGCAGTCAGCGTGCCGATAAATTGAACAATTATGCATTTTTTTTGATTCGGTAAGCAACCAGGGGATTCAGTGAACTTCAGCGACATTGGATTTTTCCTTAGCATAGATTTGAAAAGCAATCGGAACTATTTTTTTTGTTCTATTGTGAGAAAAGCCGCGGATGAAATACCCGCGGCTTTTGCAAAACTGCAATCCGGTCTTTCAACGCTGGAGAGTTGTTGAAGAAGCTGTCTTTGCTGTGTTGCTTTGGCTGTCTAGCCCCTGCCGACAGCGTCTGCTGAAATTGGCGGGAGTGAACACGGTTTCCTGAATTGCCGTTGGGAATGCCCCTTCGTTGTCTAAAAGCATAGTAGCATCTGCCAATTCAGCAGCGCCCCAGAAAGTATCCAAAGACAATGTACGTGATTTGCTGTGTTTCCTTCGAAGACTAGAAATCGGCCGACAGCGTCTGCTGAAATTGGCGGGAGTGAATACGGGTTCTTGAATTGCCAAGTAATTACTCGGCAGTTTGCTCTTTTTGCTGTATCTTTGCCCAGGTGTCTTTTAGGGTGATGGTGCGGTTGAAAACCAAGTGATTGGGCTGAGAATCGAGGTCAACATAGAAATATCCGATGCGTTCAAATTGGAAACGATCTCCTACTTTGCAAGTGGCTAGGCTGGGCTCAATGTAGCAAGTGACTACTTCTAATGATTTTGGATTGATGAAGCTGAGGAAATCTTTTCCTTCATCTGGGGATTCTTTTGTAAATAGTTGGTTATAGAGTCTTGCCTCTGCAGAGATTGCATGAGCCGCGGATACCCAATGTAGGGTGCTTTTGACGCGACGATTGTCTGGCGCATTGCCGCCTTTGGTGCTTGGGTCGTAGGTGCATCGGAGTTCTACAATTGCGCCTGTGGTTGGGTCTTTGACCACGCTAACGCATTTGATGAAATATCCATACCTGAGACGCACTTCCCTGCCTGGTGCTAAACGGAAGAATTTCTTAGGCGGATTTTCCATAAAATCTTCTTGTTCAATATAGATAACCCGTGAGAATGGGACTTTTCGGCTTCCCCAGGATGGATCATCAGGATGATATGGGGCATCAAGCTCTTCTACTTGGCCTTCGGGATAATTTTCAATCACGACCTTGAGTGGGTGCATGACTGCCATGACTCGAGGAGAGATTTTTTCCAAATCTTCTCGAACACAGTATTCCAAGAGTGAGAAATCAACCGTGGTTTCAGCCTTGCCTACGCCAATTTTTGCGCAGAAATTGCGGATGGCTTGTGGAGTATAGCCACGTCGGCGCATTCCAGAGATTGTGGGCATTCGGGGATCATCCCATCCTCGAACATGTTTCTCTTTGACCAAAAAGAGCAATTTGCGTTTGCTCATCACAGTATAAGTGACATTTAGGCGAGCAAATTCAATTTGTTGTGCATGGCATTTTACATGAAGCTGATCCAGGAACCAATCGTACAAAGGCCGATGGTTTTCAAATTCCAATGTGCAGATTGAATGGGTGATTCCCTCAATTGAATCTGAAATGCAATGGGCGTAATCATACATTGGATAGATGCACCATTTGTCTCCTGTGCGATGATGGCTGGCTTTGCGAATGCGATAGATGGCGGGATCTCTCATATTGATATTGGGAGAGTTCATGTCAATTTTTGCACGCAAAACATGGGTGCCTTCTTCAAATTCGCCTGCTTTCATTCTGCGGAACAGATCCAAATTTTCCTCGATCGGACGATTGCGGTATGGGCTTTCTTGTCCGCCTTCTATGAGGGTACCGCGGGTACTCTTTGTATCTTCACGCGATAGGCTGCAAACATACGCTTGGCCTTGTTTGATCAATTGTTCAGCGTATTCATACATTTGATCAAAATAGTCTGCTGCATAGAAAAGCCGATCATCCCAACTAAATCCTAGCCAACGGACATCCTCTTGAATAGATTCTACATATTCTATATCTTCCTTGACAGGATTGGTATCATCCATACGCAAGTTGCATAGCCCACCAAATGCTTGGGCTAGGCCAAAGTTCAAGCAAATGGACTTTGCATGGCCAATGTGCAAGTAGCCATTGGGTTCGGGTGGGAACCGGGTTCGAATTGTCTGGTGTTTCCCTGTCTTCAAATCTTCTTTAATGATTGCACGAATAAAATCATTCGAACCACTTTCATCGAGAGGAGCAGAATTTGGATTTTTTACATTATCCTCAGAATTCATAACTTCTTTGACCTCAAAATACAAAAACTATTAAAAAAAATTGTTTTCCAACATATCGGAATCTGGCATTATTTTACTCAAAAACAAAAAATTTAGCAAGAAAAATCACTGACAATCTGATACAATCAAAGACAAATTCTGCTTATTACTTGACAAGACTCAAAAAATTTCATACTATACGAGTGTTTCTTAAATTGCTTAAAGCAATGTTATGGAAAGCTAGTATCTTGACCTTAAAAGGCAAAGCCGTTCCTTTAAATAAGTGTTTTTCAGACGTACCCTAGTTGCTAGTTGACTAGGAACGTGGCAAGATATGGGTATGATACCTTCTGATGAACTCCCAATTGGAAGCCCTATCGTAATCCCATAGCAAGCTCAGGGAGCCCAACCGCTTCGGCGGACTGGCAGGTAACTGCCCGTTGGTGCAGCAATGAATCAGTATCAGGCTGCACAACTGATAGTGAACTTTATTTATAAGAATGTGGAGCCAGAAATGAAACCACTATTTCAATCTTCTGAAACCACTATTTCAATTTTTTTGTTACTCTTTTTCAAACAATATATTACAAGTTTCGAACAACTAGCAACTTGGGTAGACGTATAAGTTCGTTAAATTCTTTTTGAAGAACAAGAAACACCATTAGGAGCTACCGTATGTCTAAGAAAATGCTTGGTTTATTGATGCTTGCTTCTTTTTTAGTAAGTTGTGCATCATATATTGCGCTACCAAAAGATACAACTCGTTTTGCGCACAATCGCATTAAAAAACAGGAAAAATCTGGCTTAATTTTAGCAGCAGAAGATTATTCAGAATATAGCAAATGCCGACGTTATTTCTATCGTGATCTTTTGAACATGGGATATATACCTATATATCTGTGCATTGGCAACCATAGTGAATATGAATTCACCATTCGCACAGAAAATATTATCTTCCGTTTTGAAGATGGTACCCAGGCTCAAGTTGTAAGCTTCAAAGAAGTTATAGATCAGTCCCAAGGTTCTCATGCTCCAGCAATCCTTGCTTTCCCATTTGGTATTATTCCAGCATTCCTAGTTTGGAGCTCTATTTCTGATGCAAATGATGAATTAGATCAAGATTATAGTCAAAAAGCATTCCGAGATAGCCATGTTTTGAAAGGCGATAATCTGTTTGGCTTTTTATTCTTTAAAGTGCCCGATGGGAAACAGATTACTTCTTTGAAGGATGCAACATTGGAAATCAAAGCCTATCGCAAAGCCACCCAAGATAAAATGGCTGAGACAATCAGTTCTGTTGTATCCATTGATGCAGATTAATTTAAGAAATTAAATTTAAAAAAAGATTCAATATTCATAAGTCTTTTGGGCACCCGAAGCCAAAAGCTTCGGGTTTTCTAAAAACTTTTAATAAAAGGAGGCGCTATAGCCAACATCTAGGCATAGCGAAATTGCATCATGCAGAAATTGTTGATTCTTTGCATAGTAATATTTCTTTGGGCTTGTGGATCTGTACCTGTATACGAACAGAAATATCAGGAAGGTATTAGCGCATGGGAGCAAGGCAATAAAAAAGAGGCCATTGTTTTGCTCAATGAATCTCTTGCGGATAATCCACAATATTACCCAGCGCGCATGGAATTGGGCAATTATCATCGAGAGCTGCAAGAGTATGAACAAGCTGCAAAAGATTACGAAGCCGCTATCGAATTAGCCGCTCAGGAGTCAGACCCTTGGATATTAGCAGGAGAATCATATCTTCAAGTAGGTAGGTCCATAGAAGACCCTGAAGAATATCAAAAAGTCTTTCTCACTGCTCAATATAAATTTAGCAAAGCACTAGAATTACCCAAACTAGGGTCTGAAAATAAATTTCGGGCTACTTTAGGAAAAGGGATTTGCCTTTTAAAGCGAACCTTGACCGAAGATGCTCGAGAATATCTTGGAAAAGCACTCGAAGAACAGCCAAACGACATCGAAGCTAAATTTTATAATGCTGTCCTCAAAGAACAGCAAGTAGGTCCCAATAAAGCATCCATGGAGATTTATGAAAAAGTAATTGCTGCTAATTCAAAACACGTGGAAGCTCTAAAACAAATGGGGGACTTGTTCAAAAAATTAGGGCATACCAATCAAGCTCATGAATATTATTCTCGATTTCTGAATGCAGGCGGCAAATCTGCAAGCATCCAAGAATGGGTGATAGAGCAAGACAAAGTCTGGCAAGCTGCGAATGCAGTACCTCGTGAAAAAGAGACAATCATGATATGCCCAGACTGTGGCCGCATTGGTAAAAAAGGGCAAAAAGTTTGTGATTTTGATGGATCTGACCTCATTCCCCAAGAAAAATCCTAGTAGAGCAATAAAGCTATGAGCGAATTCAATTCCCCAAAAGACAACCAGGCGGAATCCGATCCAAAGGCTGTTCCGCCAAAACAAAAGGAAATAGCGCCTGAACCCCAGGCGATATCGGCTCAATCTCAAGAAATGCCGAAAGAATCTGCGCCTGGAGATATTGCTCCAACCAGTATCACTCCAGAGGCTCAAATAGATGCTATTGTCCATCCTCAGGAAGTATCTCTTGAATCTGAGGCTATCCAAATACAAGTGGATGGCACGCTCACAGATGCAAATATTGTTGATATGAGTCCAATCGCCCAGGTTGATGGCAATATGAGTGATGCCCAAGCAAAACTTGAATCTGAAGAGATACAAGTAGATGGAACACTCACAGACGCAAATGTTATTGGGATTATCTCAAAGCCAGGGGCTGGAGAAAGTATTGATGTGGAGATCGCACAGTCACAAGCTCAGTTCCAATCTGAAGAGATACAAGTGGATGGCACACTCACAGATGCCAATGCTATTCCTCAAAGTATAAATACTCCCGAAAGTTCTGATACGTCTGAAATCCCTGAATTGCCGCCTGTTGCTGAACTAGATATGGATGCGACTTTGACAGATGCTGACTTATCATCGGACGAGGTCAATAGCGGGGTTGTCTCCCAAAAAGCTGACTTAGCAAAAACAGTATGCTCAGCCATTTGGGCACAAGAACAACCGAGCTTACCCAAGACAGAGATGGTGGATTCAGAACCAAAAGAACAGCAAACCATGGTGGATTCAGAACCAAAAGAACAGCGAACCATGGTGGATTCAGAACCAAAAGAACAGCGAACCATGGTGGATTCAGAACCAAAAGAACAGCGAACCATGGTGGATTCAGAACCAAAAGAACAGCGAACCATGGCGGATTCAGAACCAAAAGAACAGCAAACCATGGCGGATTCAGAACCAAAAGAACAGCGAACCATGGCGGATTCAGAACCAAAAGAACAGCAAACCATGGTGGATTCAGGAACAAAAGAGCAGCAAACCATGGTAGATTCAGGCGAAATGCCGTCTGCCGCTGGTTTTAAAACAGGCATTCCAGCAGCTCCTTCGCAAGCTATAGCTCAAGAAGAAAACCCTTTTGGCTCTTCTGCTTGGATTCATCCCTCTTCTGCGGCTCCTAGCATGCCAGGTTCTTCCATCAGCGAATCTCATCCTGTGACATGGATAGAAGGCACACATTTTTCCATAGGCTCTGTGGTTGGCGGCAAATATAAAATTGTAGAAGTGCTCGGCCGAGGTGGTATGGGTATTGTATTTAAGGTAGAACATCTTCTTTTGCCAAATAAAAAGTTCTTTGCCTTAAAATTGCTCCATTCCCACTTGTCTAATGATGAAGCTTTTAGAAAAAGATTCATTCGAGAAGTAGAAATGGCCATGGAATTTACCCATGAACATGCTATCCAAATCCGTGATTTTGGGCAGACTGAAGATGGGTCACAATATTTTACCATGGATTATTCTACAGGTAGGCGTTTAAGCGATATCCTCAAAAGCGAGGGCGCGCTTTCATTTTCACGTGCGACCAATATCTGCAAGCAAGTACTTGCTTCTTTAAAAAATGCGCATGCTAAAGGTATTGTGCATCGTGATTTAAAGCCAGATAATATTCTCATTGAATATAGATTTGGCCAAGACTATGCTTTGGTTCTTGATTTTGGTATTGCAAAGATTTTTACAGACACAGGTGAAGAAAAGTTAACACAAAAAACCGCGATCGGCACACCATTTTATATGTCACCTGAACAAGCCAGTGCTGAAGATGTTGACATGCGCACTGACTTATATTCCATGGGTGTCATTTTATACCAGATGATCACAGCAAAGCTTCCTTTTACAGGTTCTACCCATGATGTTCTTCTGGGCCATATTATCAAACCAGCACCTTTACCACGTACTGTGCGCCCTGACCTAGAGATTCCAATCAATCTCGAAAATATCATCAATAAAGCAATGGCCAAGGAAAAAAATCAGCGCTATGCTTCTGCACAAGCCTTTATTGATGCACTTGAAAAATGGGAGCGCAATCCAACAGGTGCAGCATTGATTGAATCTTCTATAGCCGCAGCAATGCCTGAGACGATCACCATACAGCCTTTTTCCAAACGCTTTTTGCGCCCTAAAATTCTTGTTCCTATTGTTGTCGCACTGTTGTTAGCCATTGCTGGCATCCTGTTTTTTATATTCCAAGCTCAGTCTTATCAAAAATATGAAGAACAATTTAGCCAAGCATTGGTTCAAAAAAAATTCGATGAAGCTGACGCTGCTCTCATGCAAATCAAGAAGCTTTTGCTATATCAATCTGAATGGCAAAGTTTATATGAAAAATTCAATGTGGCAAAAGATGCCTTTGCTTTAGAACAAAAGCAAAGTGCATTGTTGGCTCAGCAACTACAAGAAGCATTCACCAAAGACCAACTTGAATTAGTTCCCAGCCTCTTAGATCAATTGAGCCGTCTGAGCCAAACCCAAGAGCAAATGAAGTTTTGGCAACAGCAGTATGATGAGGCAAAACAAGCAGCAGTCTTCATCCAACAAGCAAAATCAGCATTGCAAAAGAGCAATTTCCAAGAAGCGCAAGAGCTTCTTTTATCTGCGCACCGTCTCAGCCCATCCAAACAAATTAGCTCTATGCTGGAAATCCTGGATCAGTGCAAAAAGGCCGAGGAATATTTTGCCACTAAGCAATGGGGCAATGCCTTAGCTTTGTACCAAGCCCAAACTTTAGCTTTGCAGCAACTAGGACTAGAATGCAAATGGGACAAAATTCAGGAATGTGAACGCAATATAGCAACCGAAAAAGCAACCGAGCTGGAACGCCAAAAAGCATTAGAACGTAAAAAATTGGAAGAAGAACAGCAACGAAAAGAACAAGAACGCCAAACTGCATTGCATAAAGATTTTGTCGCTTTAGAGCAAGCTTTGCAAGAAGAAAATATTGAAGCAGCGCAACAGATCATCACCACAATCAAAGCAAAAGTCAAATTACCTGATGAAAAGCAAAAGTTGTCGCAAGTGCATAAACAATATGATATACAGTATAGTTATCATGCAATCAGCAAATTGCCTGAAGTACAACAAGAAGCAGCCTTGAGCAAATTTCTACAAGAAAATCCTAATACTCCCTATACCAAACGAATCAAAGAGCGTCTTCAATCTTGGCGATTGCTCAAGACCAAAAAGAAACAAAAGGAACTCATTGCTTTGGTAGAGTCCGGCAAAAGTCTGTATGAAAAAAAACAGTATTTGATTGCTCAAGAAAAATTAGAGGAATATTTTGCTGACAATGGTGATGAACTGCTTGCTGAAAAGTATACCCAGACTGCTATACGTTACTTAGGTCTATCATATTATCAGACGCATAACTGGGAAAAAGCTGTTGTGTATTTGAAAAAAGCACCTCGTGATATGCTGGTTGTGGCATACCACGGGCTATCCTTATATCAAATGCAAGATGATAGCAAAGCTTTAGAAATGATCAATCGTGCCTGGGAAATGACCAAAGATAAAGATCGTAGCCTACGGCAAGAATTAAGCAAAGCCAAGATCGAAATTTTGCAACGCAGCTTTGATCAAAAGAAAACAGAGCTTTTGGAAACCCTACAATATTACTTAGAAAAATTTGCCACCGATGCTCCGCTAGCGTATATGAAAAAAGCAGGCATGCTTGCCAAAGAAGCAGGAAAAACACAGCTTGCCCTTAAGTATCTGCAAACTTATGCAAAGCAAACTGCACAGGCTGGCCAGGAAGACAAAGAAGCATTGGATGCAATTCTAGGAATGCAAGATTTCCAGCCATTACAAATCAGCAATATCTGGCGATATAAAGCTCAAAAATTGAGTACGCAAGAAATTTCGTTCATTCAATTCCGTGTTGTATCCCAAGAAAATGGCCGTTACAATGTCGAAGATAACAGTGGCAAAACTGAATTTTGGTACGTAGAATCTGGATATTTTTTCAAAGGCAGTAAAAAGATTTTCCCAGTGCCATTGTCGCTATGGTCGAATTGGGACCGAGATCAATTACAAGTGAAAGTTGCAGCCGTGAATGAGACGATCAAAACCGATGCTGGTGAATTTTCTTGTGTTGTCCTGCAACTCAATTATCTCCAAGATCCAAACCGTTTTGATAAAGAATACTATGCGCCTAATGTAGGCGAAGTGCGATTTGAACGCTATCGCGATGGCCAAAAATATTATCAACGTGAATTAGTGTCGTATAATGTTCGCCCTTAACCCACTGCAATTCTAGGAGAATTTTTTATGAAATGGTTGCTTTTCCTCAGTTTGATTGCTTTTGCAATCTCAAACCCTGCTTGGGCACACTGCCAAATTCCCTGTGGTATTTTTGAAGATAATCTTCGATTTGAACTGATGAAAGAGCATATCACCACCATTGAAAAATCCATGCTGGAAATTCAAAAATTATCCCAGCAACAACCCATAGACTATAACCAATTAGTTCGCTGGATCCAAAATAAAGAACAGCATGCCTCTGAATTAAGTCATATCTTGACATATTATTTTTTAGATCAAAGGATCAAACCTGTCCCAGCGGATCAACCAGAATATTTTCTATACGTGCAAAAACTTGTGGTAGTCCATAAAATGCTCATCCATACTATGAAGACTAAGCAAACCACAGATTTAACGCACATTGAAGCGCTTCGTAAGCTATGGGCTAATTTCAAAGAGCTATATTTTGGCCCAATCAACCCTGAAGAACATAAGCATGATGGAACTGGGACTGAGCATAAACATTAACTTTAGATTAACCTGTATGCCTCAATGAGTGCAGTACGCCAAAAGTTTTTGGACTGATTGTTTTCCAAGGCAGTCCAAAAACTTTTGCCAATCCACTGCATAGCGTTCGATTGGGGCATTGGAATAATCTGTATTTGCAGATTGGAGATTGTATGAGATCTACACTGATTTGCCTCATTCTCTGCTGGTTCATTGCTGTTACAGTAGTTTGCCAACCGACAGTACCCAAAACAAGTGATGCCAAAGTTGCAGCACCTGAAAATAAAGTTGCAGCACCTGAAAATAAAGTTGCAGCACCTGAAAATAAAGTTGCAGCACCTGAAAGTAAAGTTGCAGCACCTGAAAATAAAGTTGCAGCACCTGAAATTCCTGAAATTCCCGATGTAGCTTTGCCTAAGCCTATTGCCCAGCCCACAGCATTCGAAATCAAATCTGTTGCACCTGTGGAAGAAGAACTGTATGTTCTAGCGCAACGCTCAACTCATGTAACACCATTTGGAGGAGTCCGCCTTACCTGGATTACAGGTGAGCTAGCTTTTGATTCCCCTTTTGGTGGCCGTAGCGGAACTAAGCTAGATATTCAAGATGATTTGTTTGTTTCTGAGGATCAATGGGGCACTTATTTTGGAATAGATGTGCAACATTCGTATTTCCGCATTAGCCTTGCGTATGGGTTTAACCAAAGCGAATCTGTTGGAAATATTCCACGTGAGGTGATTGTTGCAGATTCCTACTTGCAGTCTGGTGCTAAAGTTGCTACAGACATTGATACGCATTGGTTCACTGGCAGTCTTGGTTACACAATTTTAGCAAGAGATTGGGGTGGCATTGGTGCAAAACTAAGTTTTAACTATATCTATATTCGTTCTTCGACCGATGTGCAAGGATATTTAGCCGATGATCCCACAAACCCTGCTGTTAACATTAGCCTGGACGATAGCTTATTTATCCCTATGCCTACTATAGGCGCATACATTGACTGGGCACCGCATGATCGCTGGGTTTTACGTGGAGACATAGATTTTATCTTTTACGATATTGTCAATCGCCAGCTCACTACCTTGGATTGCAGTCTGGAAAGCCGATATTACTTTATGGCAACCCAAGATGTATATTGCTATTTCAAATTTCAATATGAATATTTTCATTATGAATTTGACACCAGCAAAGTGCGTGGGTTCTATGATTGGCATTCTTTCCTATTCTTAGCCGGTGTTGGAATTAATTTTTAAGCATTCAATAATCATTGGCATTCTTTCCTATTCTTAGCCGGTGTTGGAATTAATTTTTAAGCATTCAATATCAAAGGAGTTAGAATGGTTTTTCATGATGATTTAGTCGCCAAACGGCAGCAGTTGATTGAAAAAGGCATTGATCCTTATCCCTATTCATTTACAACAACGCATACTTTAACTCAAATACGGCAGCAAGAACAAGCTCTGATTGAAAAAGATGTTGCTGTAGCAGGTCGCCTTACTGCATTGAGGCAACAAGGCAAACAAGTTTTCTTTGCAGACTTAGAGGACTTTGACAACCGCATTCAATTGTATCTGAAAAAAGCAAATTTCACGGATGCAATATGGGATGCTATCTTGCTCTTGGACATCGGCGACTGGGTAGGCATCCAAGGAAAAGTCTTTAAAACCAAAACAGGCGAACTCACGATTTGGGCTTTGCAATTGACAGTCTTGAGCAAAGCTGTGGTTCGCGTCCCAATTAGCAAAGAAAAAGGCGAGAAGAAATTTTATCAAGTCTCTGATGAAGAAATGCTCTATCGCCAACGCTATCTGCATTGGATCACAGACAGAGAAGCAAGGCAAACCATGGTGATTAGGGCCAAGATCATTTCTGCAATTCGCAGGTTCATGGAAAATCGTGAATTTTTGGAAGTCACTACCCCAACCTTGGAACTTATCTATGGTGGAGCTTCAGCAAGACCTTTTGAAACTCAGGTAAACGCTCTTTCTAACCAAAAAGCATACCTTCGCATTTCTCCTGAATTGCCACTGAAAAAGTTTATCGTAGGCGGATTTCCCAAGGTATTCACGATTTGCCAAAATTTCAGAAATGAAGGCGTTGATCGCTCCCATAACCCTGAATTTACCATGATGGAATGGTACGAAGCATTCACAGACTACCAGTATCAAATGAAGCAATTTGAAGACTTGGTAAGCACTGTGGTCAAAGAAATTAAGGGCGATACAAAGTTCACATATCAAGATACAGCTTTGGATTTTACCCCGCCTTGGCGGAGATTGACCATCTTAGATGCTATCCTCGAATATGGCAAGTTAGATGTTAATCAATTGAGCGATGCGCAACTCGCAGCCAAGATCAAAGAATTGGATCCTGAATTTGATATTCCTGATCCATTCTCTCGTGGCCATGCCATTGATTTCTTATTTGAACACTTAGTCGAGGAACATTTAGTGCAGCCGACATTCATCATGGATCATCCGCTGGCTATTTCCCCTCTCACGAAAAAGAAACGTGGTAATCCAGAATTGGTCGAACGCTTTGAGCCATTTGTCATGCGCATGGAAATTGGAAACGCATATTCTGAGCTTACAGACCCTGTAGAGCAATATGAACGCCTAAAAGCACAACGAGCTTACGATGCCCATAGCATCAAGCAAGATGGAGTGGTGCATCATCCTGTGGATATTGATTTTATACGTGCTATTGGCCTAGGTATGCCTCCTACAGGCGGAGTAGGCTTAGGGATTGACCGGCTTGTGATTTTGCTTACAAACCAAAATAGCATTCGCGATGTGATTGCATTCCCTCTCCTGCGTGCTGAGGATGAGACCGCAAAATAGAAATTCCCAATCATGCTCATTCATTCGCCTTCAAGCGGCAAAAACATTGCCCAGGAAAGCCCTGGGCAAGTGTAGGTTTTATTCATTTTCATAAAAAGACCAATTCTCATATACACGTATAATATCTTGATCAAATTGTCGTTCGTATGTAGTGGTGACCGGCCGGTTGCCACTACGCGAATAATATGATCAATCTTTTATGTTATGCGTGTCGGGCATGATCATCAAATAACAATCCTACACTTGCTAAAGGAAAACACCTGGGCATAAACCTAGGATTTGTTTTATGCATTCATTTATTTTGGTCATCTTGATCACTTGCATGAACCTCTGCATTTGGGCACAAACTGCTCCGATGGAAAATCGAATGCAGGATATTGAAGCAAAAGTTGCAGCCATGCAAGCCCAAATTGATTCTCTCCAAGAAGCTCTCAAAATAGCCCAAAGCGAGATCGAGCGATTGAAGCTTCAATTGGCTGCAACATCAAAGCCCGAACCTGCGATACAAGGAACCCAACCTTCTGATAAAGCAGAGCTGCCGAACCCAGAAATCGTAGAACCTGCAGCATACACCAACCCAGAAGTTCGTAAATATGCTCTGCAATTGCGTTCTCCTAACAGCAGCATTCGCATTGGGGCAGTGCTTCGATTAAGCCAAATTGAAGCTGAAGAAGCAACGATGGCTTTAATCAGTGGACTGAGAGATGAAGATATCACAGTAAAAATTTTATGCTGCAAAGCATTAGGCAAGCGGCAAGCCAAGCAGGCTATCTCGGATTTATTGGATTTAATGCTTCATGAAAATGCTGAACTTCGTACAATCACACAAGCAGCACTTCAACAAATCACCAAAAGCCCAACTCCATTTCCATGCCATGCTCCATTGGAGGAACGCAAAAAAGCGATTGCAGCATGGAAAAGTAAATGGGCTCAATCGGAACAAGAATAGCTTCATTTAAGGATTTTATGGAATGTCTGAAATTCAAGCCAATGGCTCTGCAGCCGAAAATCGGATGCAAGAGATAGTTTCTTTATGTAAAAATCGCGGATTTGTCTTCCAATCTAGCGAAATTTATGGCGGCCTTCGTAGTTCTTATGATTATGGGCCATTAGGTATAGAGCTCAAGCGCAACATCATGCTCGAATGGTGGCGCAATATGGTCTATTCACGAGAAAATATTGTAGGACTAGATGCTTCCATTATCATGCACCCCAAAGTCTGGGAAGCTTCTGGCCACGTAGCCAGCTTTAGCGATCCTTTGGTGGATTGCAAGATCTGCAAAGAACGATTCCGCGCAGACAAGGCACCGCGAGCTACTGCTGGAACAGATACAACGATCACTCTTGCGGATAAAGAACGAGCAAAATTTGCGCAAGAGCAAATTGAAAAAGATTACCAGCTCAAGCTAGAACGCGATGGAAAAATCATCCGCGGTGCTAAAGTTGCGGCATGCGGCTATATATGCCCGAATTGCGGTAGCCCATTTTTATCAAATGAGCGACAATTTAACCTTATGTTCAGGTCCTTTTTAGGTTCTGTGGATCCTTTGACTGAAATAGCCCAAGCCATTGAAGCCGGGACTTTAGCCAATCTCAAAGGCCTTGAATTAAGAACCAAATTAGAAGAATTGCTGAAACCTCCCACTGTTTACCTACGGCCAGAAACAGCTCAAGCCATGTTTGTTCAATTTTTGAATGTCCAACGTAGCATGAGCCTCAAGGTCCCGTTCGGAATCGCGCAGATGGGAAAGTCCTTTAGAAATGAAATCACGGTGAAATCTTTTATCTTCCGTTCCTGCGAATTTGAGCAGATGGAGATGGAGTTTTTCTGCAAACCAGGAACAGATGACCAATGGATGGATTATTGGAAAGAACAGCGAATGGCCTGGTGGCGTGAATTTGCAAGACATCCAGAGAATTTCAGATTTAGGCAACATGAACCTAAAGAATTAGCCCACTATGCCAAAGCATGCTTTGATGTGGAATACCAATTCCCATGGGGCTGGGATGAACTCGAAGGCATTGCCAACCGCACAGATTACGATTTGAAAAAACACGCGACTCATTCTGGCAAAAAGATTGAATACCTCGATGCAGAAACCAATGAACACTATGTGCCTTATGTGATTGAGCCAGCAGCCGGCGCGACCCGCGCAGTATTGGCCTACCTCAATGACGCATTGGATGAAGATGAAATTCCTGATGCAGAAGGCCATCCACAAAAACGCACAGTGCTGCGCTTGCACCCCAAGCTTGCACCTCTCAAAGTAGCCATTTTGCCCCTGGTGCGCAAAGATCAATTGCCAGAAAAAGCCCGCGAAATTGCAAAAGCATTCTTCCAAGCAGGCATCAATGCCCGCTACGATGAAACCCATGCAATCGGCAAACGCTATCGCAGACACGACGAAATTGGCACCCCCTATTGCCTGACCATTGACGGCCAAACCCTCACAGACAACACCATCACCATCCGCGACCGCGATACCACCAAGCAAGAACGCATCCCTGTGGCCGAAGCTGTGACCATTGTCAAAGAACGGCTGAAACTGTAAGAACCGAAATAAAAACGTTAAGCTAAAACAAAAAGAGCAATCCTAAATGATAAAGGATCGCTCTTTTTGTTTTAATGAAGGAGGAATAACGGATTTTGGAACCAGACCAATAGAATTGTTGCAAACAATGATAAGGAGTTGACCTCTTAGAAATCAGTGGACAATCGCTTTTAACCAGCGAAACGCAAGAACCAGAATACAACCCCACTACATTAGGCAAAGATTTACTAGGCGGTATATCAGCCCAAAAAGTTAACAAACTTTTGGAAAAAGCAGGTCTGATTCGTTCCTATCGTGACAACAAAGATAGACTCCAATGGGATCTTACTGAGGAAGGCAATCCTTATGGTGTCTGGAAAGACACTGCCAAAAAGCATGGCAGTGGTGCACCTGTGAGGCAGTTGCTTTACAAAAAATCCATCGTTGATGTTCTAAAACAAAAAAGCTTATTTAGATGCACCAGCTTCCATCCATTGTCACTATATCGCCAGAATCTTTCTATGGAGTTTGGTAATCCTTCATCACCGCATCATCAGCGCGAACACGCCCCAGCCGAGGTATTCACGCGTGTAAGTGGCGTAGCGCTCGGGTTCCGAGGTTAGTTTGGCTCGAACATCTTTCGCGAGCTCGTCGTCTGGATTGGCTTCAAGCCATCGGTGCATGGTGAGCCACTTCGCGGCCTCGTATCTGTCCCAACTGTCTTGGTCTGCCAAAACCATTTCCACAACGTCGTAGCCGAGGTGACCAAAAGACGCGAGAAGTTTTGGAAG
>JAKLHB010000199.1 GCA_022710345.1 Planctomycetota bacterium | reverse complement strand
TGGATCGCTTGAACAAAACGATTGTTTTTAGCCCAATCAAAGATTTTCTGAGAAAAGGCAAAATCAGGCATACACCACGGGGAAAGGACAAATATAGCGATGAGAAGCAATGCATATAAAATCAAAAATAGATCTGCCCAAGAATATCGAATTCCCTGTATTTCTCGATACTGACGTGGAATAAAAAATTGAAGATAACGAGTTTTTTCAGGCTCCAGTTTTTGGGATAAAAGCAATGGGGCCGGAGACACAAACTCTCCTTGGGCTGGCTGAGGAAGTAAATATTTCAACGGGCTGGCCACAGCCTGCCATTGTTTTTGTTGCCAGGTGATTAATTCTAAGTAAATGTATGAATAAGAAGCATCAGCAATATTGGGCACTATAGCAATTGTATCCCCTGCTTTGACAATATCGCCTACGAACCAAGCACGGTTTTGGCTAGGATTTGCTCCAGGCAAAACATGATGATAGCCCCATACGATCGCATCTCGCAATCTTTGAATTCGGATATATCCTGGCCTGTTTTGTATGGAATGGCTGATTTCGATGATTTGTCCATCTTCAATTGCTTTTACCTCTGCTGTTGGCCTAGCAGCAATCCAAATACCAGAATTTTCCACTGGACGATCTTGATCAAAAGCTGCAAGCAATGGATGGCATTCATTTCTAGGCACCAATGGCCATGAGCCACCTAATCCCTGGATCGTGATCTTACCAAGTGCTGTCTTGGCGACAAGATGGCCTGCTTTATCTCTCAAACCAGTGAGATAGAGAGTTGCTTCGCCTTCAGGATGTGTGCTATTGATAAGACAAATGGCTTCCCCTTGTGTTTGGGAAAAATCAGTGAGATCCAAAGGATATTGTTTATCAGCAATTTCTAAGAATAATTGAGGTTTTTGCTGTGTATCAATGCCAGCGGGTTGGTCATCCCACTCCATCTTAACTCTTACAATTCCGATCTGCAACTGAGCTGGAGTAATTTCAGCCATAATTTTAGGTTGAGAACGATCTACGCAAAGCGTTGTTGTTTGGGTCTCGCTTTTATTTCCTGCCTTATCCACTGCATAGATTTGGATTGGATATATGCCTTCAGCCCAAGTTTGGGTTTCAAAAGATAGTTCTGCGGATGCTTCGGGATTGAGCATTTTGGCTATCTCTTGATCTTGAGACATAGCTAGAACAGCAGCAACACCAGATAAGCCATCTTGGACTAGAACACTTATTTTTCCTTGGGTTTCAGAGTATGTGGTAGCCGCAATGTTTACTTGAGGAGGTGTGATATCCATAGCTAAGCTGTGTGGTGGAAGCTTGGTTATATTCCCTGCAGCATCTTGCATGGAAATTTGCAAAGCATATATTCCACTTTGCTCTACCATTACTTGGGTTTTCCAATGATTTGGCTGGATTGGCGTAATTGAAAGGCTGCGTTCTCCTATAGTTGTTTCTACTTTGACAATTTCTGATAGAGCATCTTCTCCGTGAATTTCTACCATTAAACTATTGGTATAAAAATCTTGTTTAGGATAAACAATAGAAGCAATTGGGCCTATGCTGTCATATTTCATAGCAATGGATTTGCTTTTGCCTATATTTCCAGCACTATCTTTGGCCTCTAAGCTCATGGATATATTTCCCTGCTGTAGGGGCGTAAACACTCCGATCCAAAGTTTTCCTTCTTGTTTTAAGGCTATCTGCTCATGGTGTTCTGCTAATAAAGATACACCTAAGATGTTCGCTTCATCTAACACTTCTGCTTGAATGACGATAGGTTTATTGGTAAGCCCATCCACCATTGGGCTGCGCCATAAAATCTCAGGAATTGTTTGATCTAGTTGGGTAAAAATATCAATTGTATTTGTGTTGCCAAAAGGATCAGTTGCAGTTACTACAATTTGATAGGCTCCATCTTTTAAGCCTGTCCATTTTGCACCCCATACATCACGTTCTTGCCATGTAGTTGGCTTAAGCTCTGGCTGCTGCTTAAGAATAAATTCTACATGACTGACTCCGCCGGGATCTGTTGCTTTGATCTCGCAAATTAAAGGGCCTTGAGATGGTCCTTGTGCTAATGGTGCTAATACTTGAATTCTCGGCCCTTGCCGATCTATTCGAATTTTTTCATTAGCTGTGCTAATCGTCCCTGCTACATCTATGGCTTGCACCTCAAAAAGGTGATAGCCGCTGGCTTCATTAGGAACTGCCCATAATAGCTCATACTTTGCTAATCCCTCTGCTTCATTTATTTTTCCTAAACCAATAACTTTTTGATCAATCAAGAATCTTGTTTCTTGAATTTTGAGTGTATGGTTGATTTCTGCTTGCAGTAAAACTTCACTGCGGCTTTTTTGCACAATTGGCAAAATTTTTATTGATGCAGTGGGTTTATCTATGGGCTGCTGGCCTAGGAGCCATCCTACCATGAAAAAAGACCAGTAGAACCATATCAATTGCTTTGTCATAGAATTTTTCCTATCTTCTTAAAAACATGCTCTGAGCAACCAGCCCAACGCACATCCGGAGAGCCAAATTCCTATTGCCCACGGCAACCATTTTTTCCAAGGCAATGGTGTATAATGAACCAAAACTTTTTGTATTCGAGTGGTTTCAGATTTGCTTGGAAATTTCATCAATCCTTTTTCCAAAAGATCACGCGTGTTGTACCAAGTTTTTCCAGTAGCATGATCTCGAATTACTAATACGGCTGCTACAGAAACAAGGCTGCTATGAAAAAAAAGTACATCAGCATAAGATTTCAATAAAGGATACGCAAGCTCATCCAGCAATTCAGCAAAGATCAAGGGTTTTTCTGGAAATATTTTGGAATTTGAAATTCGCTCTTGCAACATCTCCAATATTTGCAATGTTGCTTGGTCAGGATTAAAACAATTAGGTGAAAAGCAAACAATATAACGAAGGTTTGCAGCAACCAACTGTTTGCATGATATGTCTGAAGAAAAAAAATTTTCAAATGAAGCAATATTATGTAAATTGCTCGGTAATGATTGTGTTGTTTGGGCTGAATGAGTCACAGAAGAATCTGGTGTTGAGGATTGTGTCACTCTATCACTCAAAGATGCATTCGCCCCCATTAAAAATATCTGTGGTTCAAACCCAGCGGATTCTAATGTGTTAGATAGAGCTTTGACTAATTCTGTTGTTGCATGAATGAGCAAAATACTCCAAGGAGTGGAAGACATACAGCAATTATCCTTTTGAGTTTCCAGAGCAAAGCCCTGGAAACTTTGGATTATTTTTCGCCTACGTAAGAAAATTGGAATTTCATGGTACCGTTTAATTTTGTTTCTTGAGATTCAACAGAGAGAGTACCATTGATTGTCACAGTCAGTTCGCCTTGTACCCATTCCTGTAGTTGATGATTGTATTCCTGTGTTCCATTCACTACATATTCTGCATCTTTGATTTGCATAGGTCCTTGAGATGCATTGCCAAGAAGCTTGCCAGATACCTTAACTTTGGTTTTGCTAGCATCGCTGAATGTCTTTGTATACGTTAATGTGCCCTTGGCAAGCCCATTGCCCATGCTAATTTCTGCTGGATATTCCCATGCTTCTTGTGCTATAAATGCAGGATGGAATAACCTAAGATTGGAAAGAATTCCATTGGTAATCAGGGAAGTTGCACCTTCTTTGGCAATGATTTCTCGATTTTCTTTCCCAGATTGATCCCAAGTAATTTTACAAAGCGGATGAAGGAAACTATGTTCTAATTGTAATTTCAAAGCATCTGGAGCTTTGTCTATTTTGAGTTCGTGTGGTTTCCCTGATGGGGACATTGCTTTAATGCCATCCTTGCTCATGGTGATGTCCATTGTTGGTTGGCCATTCACAGATGCTTTCACGCTGATTGTGTTCAGCATCAGGGTAAGAATTTTTTCATTCCAAATGTGCGAATACTCATACTGGGTCGAACTGAGGGCATTAATGATTTTTTGGCCTGTTGCCATTTTTAATTCACCTACGATTGTCACTTGAAATGGCCGGCTTTGAATATTTTCTTGGCTTGCAATCCAAGGCAATAGGCATAAAATAAGGCTAAGCAGAAGCAAGTTTTTCATAAAAAAATCCGCATGAATATCTGCATCAAAACTGTATCAAGCAGAAAATAAATGCGGCCTCTCTTCAAAAGTAGGGCAGTCTTAAATTGCCCTACTTTTTTTGTTGCTGTTAATAGGTAAGTAGGGTTATCTTCCCTACTCTGCTTGTACGTTAAGTAAAATTACCGAAGATCATCTAACAGGTATTTTGATGAAGTTTGCTGTTCTGGTTGTTCACTTGCCTTTTGGAATAGCAATGGCATTGGCATATCTAAATATGCACGATATTCTTCTACATAAGGACAAACTACAAACTGAGCTTGTTGCTTCAAAAGAGGTTCTTGATAATTTACGTCGCCTTCTTTGAGGCCATCCCAAGTTCGAATGAATTTGCAATTGCTGTCCCAGACTGCTAAAGGATGTGGCCCTGCATAAAGAACCATGATTGCTTCATTGGATAAGTAAGAAATTTTAAATAATTGGGCTTCTTTCAAAGGGAAAGTCCCTTGGAGCCAACGCTGCAAGGTCTTTGTATATTCAATGGCTAATTCTTGCCTGTATTCACTTTTTCTATTTTGTACAACAGTTTCGAAAGCTGTGATCATAGTCTTGAGCTGGTCACGATATTCTGGGAGCTGTAGTTTGGTTGCTACGCGACGTAGTGCATATTGATGAGAATAACTTTCCCAAGGTAGAAAATGTGGTCCTACCACCAATAGGCCTAGGACAGCGACTTGTACCAGCCAAAACCATCCTGCAAAAAACTTTGCCGATTTTTCATGCTGTTTTAGGCGGAACGAAGCTAATGTAGTGAACAGTGGCATGGCAAACATTAGCAATAATAGGAAACTGGCCATCCAAATAGCAGCCTGGAGTGACAAAAGGCGTTCTGTTAATGCTGTATATTGGAAAGACACCGTCCAAAAATGGTAGAAAATTCCAGCAGCAATCAAGAATATCCCAGGCAACATGATCCATAGATGGCATAATGCTTCTAGCCGGCGTTTGTGTCCAAATAGTATGGCAAGCGGCAGCCAGAGTGGATAGAGAAGATATATTAAGAATCCATAAGGTTTATTGGTAAAATAGAGACCGGTAAATTGTGCTATTTTTTGGCTGAACAATGGCAGGAAGGGGATATGCCTCCAGCCAGAGTTTTCTGCAAATTTTTTAGATAAACCAATATTACCTAAGAAAATAGTACTCCAAACGACCAAGACTAATGGCAATAAAGGTTGCCATGCAAGTACAGCAACAAGCCCCAAAAGCAAAGGAGCAATAAATAAGTAAATAATCTGTAAGAACATAGAGAAAAAATTAATAAGCTTTTGGAATGTTGTGTGTTTAGGTACCCAAGGAGGCACTGCTGCTGAATGTTGATAATGTTCGCAAGCTTGGAGTTCTTGCCAAGCACTAGCCATTTTGTCGGCGCTTTGTAAAGAACGACGATAGTTAATCACCAGCCAAGGCAGTAAGAAAATATCTAATGCGATGCCTAGCCCTAAAAATCCAAATGTGAAGAGATATAAAAAACCAGAACGATAATATCGTAGATAAAAACGATGTGCGCCTAAAAAGCCGAAGCATAAAAGCAGGAAATAAGCTACTAATGCGCATTTGCTTTCATCTCTCTCTTCAACTTTTGGCTTTTCTACAGGTTGTGGTTTGGCCGTTGTTAGCGCAGATGCGGTCGGCTTTTCAACAATTAAGGGTACATGGGATCGCTCTGGCATAATTGGGGTGACCAATTTTTCTGTTGAAGGCTTCTCTGTTGGTAAAGGTGGAATGGGCATCAATGGGGTAAACGCCGCAGAAAGCTTAGGTGTTGGAGAAGATTTTTCCACAGCACCTTTCTCAGTTTCTTCCTCTTCATCATCTTCTGGAGAAGGTGTGAAAATTTTGGATGGCGCGATTTTAGGAGATGGGCGTTCACCTAAGGCAGTTTCAATGCTTTGGGAACCACTTGGAATAGGTAATTTAGGAGCTGCACTTGTGCTTTCAAATGCTTTCAAAACGCTTGCGATTTGATCAGGAGAAAGGATGTCAAGCTTTTCAAGTACTCGAGTGCTTGGTGCTCTTTCGCCTGTTCTGCGCTCATATTCTTCTTGATAGGTGAGATACGCTTGCTCTTGGGCTTCGTTGATCAGTCCTTGTTCTAACAGAATACTGAGTAGCTTTTCTTCGTCAATATTTTTCATAAAATCCCGCGCACAACCCTATCTACATGAGCTAGGAAGCGCGGCCTCATATTGCCTTGCAATTGGATTGCAAGGCAACCAAATAAGCTAAAAAATAAATGACTTGTAGCAGAATTCTCTAAGATTTAGGCAGTTTTTTGATCTGCTCTTCCAATGCTTTAAGATTTGGATTGAGTTTCAAAGCTCTTTCCCAATACATTTTTGTGGCTCTATAGTCTTTGTTATAGACGCGATAAATTTCTCCTAATCTCCAGCAAACAAGCCAGGATTTGCTAATAAAAGGCTCTAAGAGCGAGATAGCCTCTGACGTACTTCTACGACGGAGTTGGCAGTCTGCAAGCCGAATAGCCAATATTTCATCTGCATCAGCCACTTTCATCAATGCTTCAAATTGTTTCTGAGCCTCATCCAAGGAATCTTTGCTTTTCTCTGCTTCGCCTATGGATTGATAGGCCAAGCTATATTCCCAGCTTGATAATAATTTCCATGTGTCAAACCAAATTTTATTGACATTGGCAAGCTCTTTTTGTTTTTTCTCAAAAGCATATTTTTGTTGCTCTAAAACAGCTTTTTGTTGCTCTAAAAAGTTCCTTTGCTGCTCAAAAACTTGTTTTTGTTGTTCTAGGGATTTTTCTAATGCTTGCTTTTGATCATCTACAAATTGCTTTTGTTGTTCTAAAATTTTTAACTCAACTTCTTTATCTCTCAATTCCTTTTCTAATTGACTTTTTTGTAGTAAAGCCTCATTTTTTTCAGCGCGCAAATTTTTTAAATCTTGAAAGCGTTGAAATTCAATCAGCCCTGTGAATGCCAATAGAAATAAGGAAAAGAAAATCACCATAGCCGCAAATATTTTATAGAAACTTTTATACCCACTAATCTCTTTGCCTACATCTCGAGTGATTTGCTGTGTTTGAAGATAGACCTGATTTTGTACTTCCTTAATGAGATTATCCATCACCACAGCAGCCTCTTCAGAAGGTTGATATTCTTGTGTACTCTCTCTTTGCTGGCTAACCCGCCGCTGAATTGTATCTCGAAGCGCGCTGATTGCTGCAGTTTTTGCGTGGGATTCTCTTGGTTCAGGTGTTTCCTCTTCTGGATACGTTTTGGTTTCTTCAGAAGGATATGACGTTTCTGCTTGGGTGACAACTCTATCTTGGGTTTGAGTAGGCACTGCCATTTCTGAAGATGGCATCTCTGCTACTGGTACTTGCCGAGGAGATGCAACATCAATAGTTGGATCATCGCTCATAAAATGATCAGCATCTAAATCTCGATCAATGAGCGTTTCTTCAGATTCATCAGATTTTTTTTGTGGTGTGGAGCTTGAGATCAAAGGTACGTCTTCTGGATTTTCGAGTGGGCTTATATCAATGATGGTTTCTGCTGAATTATCTTGGACCAAAGATAAAGATGTTTCTTTCTTTAAAATTGGCCTTGGTGTTATGTCGTCATCAATCAATGTCTTATCTGAACTATCTTCAGAATTTGCCTGTTCAGGTGCTGGTTCTTTGGCTGCTGATTCTTGCGCAAGTTTGCTGGTAACTTGGAGATAGGTTTCATAAGAAATTTTTGAAGTGAGTAGCAACAATTCCCGAACCCGCAGGCAGTACGCTTCCGCCATTTTTTGATATATTTCTAATTCTTTGGTTGTGATAAGCTTATTTTTTAATACGTAAGATAAAAATTGCTGATCATAAGCAAGGGACCGTGCATTATCTATGAGTTTGGTATCTTTTTGTAAAGCAGTCGCAATGGTAATGTATTTGGAAAGTGTGATAGCATGCTCCAAAAGCAATTTTTCTCGGATCGTAATACATTGGGTGTCTTTTTGAATTTGAGTGAGGAGCGATTTATCAATCCACTTTTTTTCTAGTAATTGATCGCAAAAAGCATCGTCTAGTCGTTTCATAAAAAATTATGGCACGAGCACCACAAAGCCTTTGCTTTGTAGAATGCCATCCTCTTTTGAAAAACAGTGTGGCAAGCTTTGAAATGGGAACGCTAGCCGAATGCTAGCTAGATGATGACAAAATTTTATCCGTGTATCATACAATAAATCTACCCGAGATGCAATCATT
Organism: Planctomycetota bacterium; assembly: GCA_022710345.1. Lineage (GTDB taxonomy): Bacteria > Planctomycetota > Uabimicrobiia > Uabimicrobiales > JABWCH01 > JAKLHB01. The sequence continues at coordinate 777 of JAKLHB010000199.1, read as the reverse complement.
TTTCCTATGGGGATTCTAAAAGTTTTTGAGCAAGATTAAAAAATAATTTTTTAGCGCTATAACTGTTTTAGAAAAAATATGTTATAATCTATTCAGAAATAGAATAGCACGACATTATTCTATTTTGAGCAAGCTTGTGTATTTCAAGGATGCATTCAAAAAGCTTGACAAAATGCTTGAAAAAGATTAGGCAGATCATTTATATGTTGAGATTTGAAAGCAACATTATTGATAAGCAGGTTTGCCAACTAGCATAGTGGCCTCCCAAATTATTTAGAATCAATATGTTGCAACTGACAATATGTTGCAACCGGCGACTTGAGTTTTGATGAATATTTGATAAAAGTCAAGTTAGGACAATAATACCATGGCTACTTATGAGTTTTGCGCAGATATATCTCACATTCCAAAAGATAAAAGAGCCAAATTCTTAAAACAAGCATGGAAACAAATAGAAATTGACCTGCGAACAAAATATCCTCAATCTGAAGAATGGCGTGTTACAGATGATAGATGGGCGGAAATAGATGAAAATACGTCGGACAAAGAACGTGAGAGACTAATAAAAATTGAAGAATTAGTGAAAGGAGGCAGGATTAAAGTAAGAAAAGGAAGATTACTTGGATTTGTGATAACACTAGCCCGTCCGGATGAGGTAATCTCTAAAATTACCATCAAAATCTACCGCCAGGCTCGAATAGTAGAAGAAACAGTGGGTTTGTTGCTGGCAGTTTATATTATTATTTTCGTTTTTTTAGGATTTTCTAGGAAAACAGA
>JAKLHB010000198.1 GCA_022710345.1 Planctomycetota bacterium | reverse complement strand
TTCACCAGAATTGCGCAAGTCTGACATCACGGCCACCAGTCTTGACCTGGATGTCTGGCTTCCCAATGATACGTATTCCTGGAAAATCAAAGCATTTACACAAAACAGCGGACAAACAGGATACTCCAACGCTGGGACATTTGTCTATAATCGTGCACCTAAAGATCGCCCACTTTGGAATCCTTTGTATAGGCTCTATCACAGCGGAAACAGCGACCATTTCTATACGCTCAATGCTACTGAAAAACAAAGTGCGATTGGCCAAAGCTATACATACGAACGTATTGAATGCTACCTTTCCAGTTGGCCATTTGCATCCAGTATCCCGGTGTTTCGTCTGTACCATAACACCAACAAAAGCCACTATTACACAACCAACAAATCCAAACGCAACCAATATATCCAAGAACACGGCTTTACCTACGAAGGAATCACAGGTTTTGCTTATGATAGCAGTCGGTTCAAGCGATCCAGCGGTGGAGTTGCATTATACCATGTCTATCACTTCAGTCGCACCGATAATTTTTACACAGTGAGCCAATTTGAACGCGATCAAGCAATTGCACAATCTGGCTTTACAGACCAAGGCATTGCAGCTTATGTTTCTCCAGATGGCAAAGACAACCCATTTGAGCGCAAATTACCTGTTGCTTTCTTGGGTAACGGGGTTGACAGTTCTTTTGGATTTTTCCATCATAGCACCACAGATTTAACCGTCCCAGGCAGAGGCTTAAACTTTGAATTTAAGCGAACGTATCTTTCAGATAATGCCAAAGAAGAACGCGCCTTGGGATTTGGCTGGACCCATAATTGGGAAGCCCGAATCATTGAAAGCAATAGCACAGCCATAGTGAATTGGGGAGATGGCAACAGCGATTACTATAATATCAATGGAAGCACCTACACACGTTTTGACGAAGAAATTACTTTGTATGATACACTCACCAAATCCGGAGACACTTATACTGTCCTCAAAAAAGATCAGATTAAATATCAATTTAAGATCTTCAACAGTGCTACAGAAAATGGCCAAGTTTATCAAGAAGCCCGGTTAGATAAAGTCTATGACCGCAGCAACAACACCATCCAATGCATCTATGACACCCAAGGCAGGCTCAGTGCAGTGAATGATACAGTGGGCCGCCAATTTGCCTTTACCTACAACAGTGACAATCGAATCACAGCCCTCACCGATGTCATTAGCCGCCAAATCCGCTTTGAATATGATGCCCAAGGCAATCTTAGCAAAGCCTACAATCCAGAAAATTATGCAACAACCTATCAATACGGGGATGCCATAGACACTTACCACCAACTACGCAAAGTAATTTTTCCAAGAGGCAATTTCATTCAAAATCAATATGATGCTGCTGGCCGTGTATCACAGCAAATTGACAGCCGCGTCAATCCTACAGTTCCTACTCAATTTGACTATCTCACTCCTACTCAAGTAAAGATAACTGACCCACAAACCCGCTTTGCTTTCTATACCCAAAATCCCAATCACTGCCTCAATTCCTTAACAAAAGCAAATGGCAATCCAGCTTCGTTTGAATACAATGACTCTGCCAATCCAGGATTACCTACACGCATGATCGAAGAAATGGGCCAAAGTACCTCTTTCACGTATGACAGCCGAGGCAACTTAAAAACAACCACCAATGCTTTGAGCCAAACCACCACATATAATTACGACAGCATGAACAACATCACCAGCATACAAGATGCGTTAGGCAACATCACTACCTACAACTACGATGTTGGGGGCCATCTCGAAAGCATCACAGATCCAGCTCAACATACTACTTTTTTTCTGACAAACGAATATGGGCAACCTTATAAAATTACTGATCCAAGCGGTCGGAATACTCATCTAGAATATGATAGGCATGGCAATTTAATCTGCGTAAGCAATGATTTAGGTCATAGCACACGTTATTTCTATGATGATGTTGGACGGCTGAAAACCCTTGCTGATCCTAAAGGCTATATAACACTTTATGATTACGATCGCAGCGATAATTTAACCAAAATTACAGATGCCCAAAGCAACACCACAGAATTTGGCTATGATGCTAATGACAATCTCACAAGCCTAAAGTACAATAGCCATATTACCCAATTTTTCTATGATAGCTACGATCGCTTAGAAAAAATGCGGGACCCTTTAGGCCGAGAACGGACGTTCCAATATCATCCGAATGGGCAACTCAAACTTCTCACCACAGAAAAAAGTGACACCATTCAGTACACCTACGATGACTTCAATCGTCTCAGTATAGTTCAATACAGCGATGGCAAACAAATAAGTTATAACTATGATGACAATCACCGCATTCACCAAATGACAGATTGGCTAGGGACTTCTACTTATGACTATGATGTACTGAACCGCATTTCTCAATACACAAATCCATATCAACAAATCGTTGGTTACCAATACGATGCACTAGGGCGACGCAAGAGCCTTGTTTATCCAGGAAATAAAACTGTCGCTTATACCTATTATCCAGATAGTCGTTTAGCCACAGTATCGGATTGGCTCAATCGGATTACCTATTACACGTATGACTTGTCCGGCAATGTCTCCAACATTACATATCCAAATGGAAGCAAAACTTCATACAATTACAACAATGCTAATGAATTGACAGCTCTATCACACAGCAAATCAGATCAAACCAACATCGCCAGTTGGCAATTTACCTTAGACGAACGAGGATATCCAAGCAGCGTAATCCGACAGATGCCCATTGCAGAAAGCTTTAGTTCATCTGACCGTAGTTTTAGCTACAATGCGGCAGAACAATTGACCGCAATAGGCACCACAAGCTTTGGCTATGATCTTTGCGGAAACCTTACAAGCAAAACAACCGCCAAAGCTGCCAGCACAAGAACGAGCCACCCCAAACGAGCCACGAGCAGGGATGTACGAGCCACAACGACGTATACCTATGACCTTGAAACTCGCCTCACCCGGATGCAAGGCACTCAAGGCGATTTCCAATATTCGTATGATGGAATGGGCAGTCGTTTAGCACGGTCCCAGGATGGACAAATCACGCGGTATGTCTTAGATACAGCAGGAGACATGACCCAAGTCTTATGTGAAACCAACAGTGCGAACAATATCAGCAATTACTATATCTATGGCTTAGGGCTTATCTCTCGTATCTCTGCAAGCGGAGAGCAACATTGCTACCATGGAGATCAAATCGGGTCTGTGATCGCTATGACAGACCAAAATCAAAATATCAGCCATAAATATGCGTATAGTCCTTATGGAAAAATTTTAGCAAAAGAAGAGTCCAATGCTAATGTTTTTCGGTATGTAGGTATACATGGAGTGATGGACGAAGGCAATGGACTTTTGTTCATGCGTGCCAGATTTTATGAATCTGAGATGCTCCGGTTTATATGCAGAGACCCCATTGGATTTCAAGGCAGCATGAATTTGTATGCGTATGTCAACAATCCTATGATGCAAAGCGATCCAAGCGGGTTAAGTTTCATAGATAAAATTAAAAGCCCGGGATGGCGTAAAGCTGCCCGAATAGGTGTCAAAGGAGGAAAGCTTGCATTGGCAGGGTTAGGCATTGGCTTTGCTGTGGCAGGAATGGCTGCTGCGTCCGCGCCTTTAGCAGCAGGATTAGCTTTTGGAGCTTTTGCATTGGCTATTTTTGAAGCAGGGATTGCTCTAGGTGATTTTATTGGGCAAGCTGCTTCGGATGCGAATACAAATTTTGATCTACTGGATAAAATCACTAAAGGATATATCGGCCCAGTCAATAACGCACGTAAGATTTATGAAGGTGTCGGAATATTCCTTGATCCAAAACGATCTTTGTTCAAAGCTGGCGCACTTTTGACATCCGCGGTCTTGGATACTGTGGAATAATTTTTCAGGAGGTTTCATCATGCGCATCCCTAAATTTTTCAGTGCACTTGCTCTATTTTATTGGTTGGCCATTGCTTCAGTGCTTGCTCAGCAATATACTTATGATGAATTAGGCCGATTGACACGGGTGGTATACACAAATGGAGAAGTGATCGAATATACGTATGACCCTGCTGACAACATAACCCGAGAAATCGTCACGGCTGGTGTGTCACTTCTGGAAAATCCAAACACATTCAACATGGCTGAAGGTACTAATAAAACTTTCCAGGCTGTTCTTAGCTCAGCACCCACCAGCAATGTATCGGTCGCAGTCACCAGCAGCAACACCAGCAAAGCCACGGTTAGCCCATCGAGCCTTACATTCACCAGTAGTACCTGGAGCACAGCCCAAACCATCACAGTATCAGCTTTGCAAGATGGCGATCAAGTCCACGAAAATATCACGGTGAATTTAGTCGCCACAGGCGGATTAAGTGAATCAGACACAGTCGCGGTTAAAATTTTCGATGATGATGCTCCTCTCACTATAGAGACCAGCAAAAGCATCATGGTTGTGAATGAAGGTGGCCAAGATGCATTCACCGTAGCCTTAAGCCGTGATCCATTGAGTAACTTTGCCGTGACTATCTCCAACAGCAACCCAAGTGCAGTGCAAGTGGCTCCAACGTCCATCACCTTTACCAGCAGCAATTGGTCAATTGCCCAAATCATCACGGTCAAAGGACTCGAAGATGCAAATACAACCAGTGAACAGGCCAATATCACAGTGCAAGGCGGCAGTGAAACAGATACAGTACAAGTAACGGTCAATGACAACGACACCAGCAACCCTGCACCTGTGGTCACGATCACAGCACCAGCAAACAACTCAACATACGCATCCTATAGCAACATCACCATCACTGCAAATGCTACAGACACACGCAGTGTGGCCAAAGTGGATTTTTATGTAGGCTCTACACTCATTGGCACAGACACAAGCAGCCCATATAGTTGCGTTTGGTCTAAAATGTTACGGGGAAACTATAGCGTGGTTGCCATTGCCACAGATAACTTAGGAGCCGCTGCTGTGTCTTCCGCTGTCAATGTTCAAATCCAGGGCAACGTAGCTCCGTTTGTTGCATTTGTCCAACCAGAAGAAGGACAAAAAATCATCTATCCAACTGATGTCCAAATTGAGGTAGATGCCTATGATGTGGATGGAAACATTGCAGAAGCAAAATTTTATACAACGTACCAAGGAAATGACACATACCTGGGCAGTGATACCAAAAGCCCTTTTGCATACCTTTGGAAAGTCACAAGCCCATGGACTTTGGACACAACCCTCAAGGTAGTTGTCACAGACAATGAAAATTCATCATCTGAAGCCCTCAGGAGCATTGTATTCCGTGCTGTTCCTGTGATGTCGCTCACACCTTCGGAAAACTTTAGCTCTGGAGGCAATGTTGGCGGCCCTTTTAGCCCAAGCATTAAAAATTACGAATTCAATAATATGGGTGACGATCTGGCCTACAATGCAACGGCTGATGTCAATTGGGTGACAGTTACACCCAGCTCAGGCACGGCTCCGTATAACACAACGACTCAGATCAAGATCGAGATCAATAGCAATGCCAATAGTCTTGCTGCAGGAACATATACAGGCACAGTATCATTCCAAAATTTAACAAATGGGCAAGGCAATACCAGCCGCACCATCACCCTCATGGTAGGCGGCAATCAATGGCAGAAGACAAAAGGGCCAGAAGGCGGCGAAGTCTATCGTGTCGCAGTCCATCCCAATGGTAATTACATTTACGCTGGCGTAGCAGATGGAGTCTATCGTTCGAGCGATTCTGGCAGCACTTGGGTATTCAGCAATTCAGGCAATACTGGGTCGCCTATCATTTCATTTGCAAGCAACTCAACCGGCAGTTACATCTATATTGGAACAAGGTATGGAGGAGTCTATCGTTCCACTGATCATGGCAGCACTTGGACCCAAGTTAACAGTGGCCTGACAAATTATTACATCCGCGCATTGGCTGTGAATCAAAGCAATGGATATGTCTATGCTGCGACTTATGGTGGCGGGATTTTTAAATCCATCAACAACGGTACCAGTTGGACGTATTGCACCAATTGCGAAGATGGCTATGTTTTTGGCCTGGCAATCAGAGCAAGCACAGGCATGGTCATGGCAGTGAATCCCTACGGAGCTTTCCGAAGTTTGGATCATGGAAGCACTTGGACAAAAGTAAATACTGGTTTTTCTGACACAGAAAGGCCTGGTTTAGGTGAAATCACCATCAACTCAGCCGGAGTATGCTTCACCACCACGTATCTAGTCCCTAATTTATACAAATCCACAGACAATGGTGCAAATTGGACTGGCATTAGCACAATTTCTCTGTCTTCGGATGGCCCATTAGCCCATAACCCAAACACAGGCATGGTCTTTGCTGGTAAATATCGCTCCAGCGACAATGGTGCCAACTGGACTGGATTCAGCACACCTTCGGACGTTACGCCCAAATGGTATGCCATACACCCTAGCAATAGCCGGCTGTTCATGGGTTCTAACTTTGGAGTCTACTATTCAACCACAAATGGGGATAGTTGGACAAACATTAGCTCAGGCATTGCCAACGGAACTGTCAATGATATTGCCTTAAATTCCAGCTTTGTATTTGCTGCCACCACGTATTCTCTATTTCGTTCCAACGATTTTGGCAATACTTGGTCGGCGTGCATCAATGGCATCCCTGCCAATCCTACGATCCAGCGATTGAAAAGCAATCCAACCAATGGGTATGTGTATGCCATGATCTACGGTGATGTGTATCGTTCCACTGATAGCGGTAGCAATTGGACAAAAACGTCCAATGGGCTTGGGCTACAGCGAATTCGGGATATGGCTGTACATCCTCAAGACGGAACTCTTTTTATTGGAACAGAATATGGCGGAGTCTATCGTTCCACAGATCATGCCAATAGTTGGACAGCAGTCAACACTGGGCTAGGAACATCACTCTATATTTACTCAGTTGCCATTGACCCTAGCCAAAACCTTGTGTATGCTGGTCTTTCTGGCAAAGTATTCAAATCCAGCAATAACGGAGCGAATTGGACAGAATGCTCCACAGGCATCACCAGCGCAGGTTCTGTTGAAGGATTGGGAGTCAATCCTGCTAATGGCTATGTATTTGCAGCAACGGGCAACGGCATCTATCGCACAACGAATCAAGGAACCAGTTGGACTCAAGTCAAAAGTGGCGTGCTTGTTCAGAGGATTGTCTATGACGCTACTCAAGGATTATTCGCGCTTTCTTATCAGACCAGTAGCCCAGGAATCTATTTTTCCAATGATCAGGGTTCCTCTTGGTCCCAATGGAATGAAGGTCTGACCAATACCAAAATATCAGGTATGGTAGTGGATTCTCCGCATGCTATGTTTTTTGCAAGCACGTATGGCTCGGGAGTCTTTAAGCGGCCATTCGCAACAGTTCCATCGAGCATCACGCTAACAGCACCAAATGGCGGGGAAACCCTTCCACGAGGCCAAAATTATTTAATCACCTGGAATAGCACAGGCGGCCCCTTTGATCATGTTGACCTTTTTTACTCAGAGGACAATGGCAGCACTTGGAACACCATTGCCACAAATGAAGCTAATGATGGTTTGTATACCTGGAATGTCCAAAGCAATGTGAGCGACATCAGCTTAGTCAAGGTCATTGCGTATGACAGCGCCAAGCAAACATATAGTGATCAAAGCAATGCAGTGTTCAATGTGTATCAACCTAATCGCCCGCCGATCACTCCCAGTGATCCAAGTCCTGCGAATAATGCAACCAATGTCGGGATCACGACCACCATCAGTTGGCTCAGTGGCGATCCGGATTCCAGAGATACAGTGACCTACGATGTTTATTTAGGACTAACCAATCCACCAGAATTGCGACAATCTGGGCATAATGCAACTACGTATAATCCAGGAACTTTGATTGCAGACACCAAATATTATTGGAAAATCATGGCCAAAGATGCAGCCGGGCTAACAAGCGAAGGCCCTGTTTGGCAATTCACAACGGTAATGCCAAAATTTTCCTTGGCTGTGGCATCTACGTATGGCAATCCACAAGGAGCCGGCACGTACAACATGGGCACTGAAGTAACCGCATCTGTGACTTCGCCAGTCGAAACAAGAGCAGGTACCAGATATCTTTGCACTGGTTTCACAGGAACTGGTTCTGCACCAGCAAGTGGAACTGCAACTTCTGTGAAATTTCCCTTGCTGCAAAGCTCCAATGTCCAATTCAACTGGGTGCTCCAATATTCCTTGACTACAGGGGTTCAACCAAGTGACTCTGGCACAATTGCCCATCCCAATAGTGATGGATGGTATAATGCCAGCACCAGTGTGGGCATCACAGCTCAACCTGGCACAGGGTATACGTTTGGATATTGGACACAAGATATTTCCAATACCGAAAACCCGACCACCATCACTATGTCTGGTGCCAAATCCGTTACAGCGAATTTTATCCGAATCTTAGACCATCTCGAAATCGAGGGGCCGAACAAAGTCAAGGAAAACAGCAGCCAGACTTTTTCCTGCCGGGCGTATTATGCAAATTCAGAAGACACATCCATCAGTCCATCCTGGCAAGAAAATAGCGCGTATGCAAATATAATCTACACCGGCGAATTGCAAACTCAAGAAATTCCTTCGCACCAAACTTGCCAAGTTCAAGCAACCTATACCGAAGGTGGCATCACCAAAACCGCGATCAAAGAAGTGACCATCCTCAACCGAGCCTTAGACCGCATTGCCATCGAGGGGCCAAACACAGTTCTGGAAAAAACACAGCAGCAATACAGTTGTCGCGCATATTTCACAGATGAAACAGATACCACGGTCGCTCCTAAATGGAAAGTCTATTCTCAGTATGCCGCCATCTCCTTCGACGGGATGCTCAAGACCAAGGAAGTGGCGCAATCGCAACCCTGTGATATTGTTGCAGAATACCAAGAAGCTGGGATCACTCAATATGTCAATCTGGAAATCACGATCCAAAACCAGGTCAAGCCTACATATGGAGACTATGACGGCGATGGAAAGGCTGACTTAACGATATGGAATAAAACCAGCGAAGCCGGCAGTGGAGCCTGGTGCACGCTAAAATCAAGCGATCAATATACATCTTCCCTGAACTGGTTCCACAGTAGCCCAGGCGAAAGCGCCTGGATGATTCCTGCCCATG
>JAKLHB010000197.1 GCA_022710345.1 Planctomycetota bacterium | reverse complement strand
CTTTGACTGGATCAAAAGAAAATGCTGTCAAAAAACTGCTCACATTCCCAGATGCAGCTTTTACGACCAAACGACAGAATAAATCCCAATCTCTTGCTTGAGCAGCCTCAGCAATGGAGCATAAAGATTTAGGATGTATGCCTGCTACATCAAAATCTTCGCCACTATGGGCAATCACATCAGCAGCGCTAGCCAATGGAATTTCCATGCCCAAAACTGGCAGTGCATCTTGATCCTTTTGGATTGCTTTGCGCACAGCCTGGACTTCTTGATGATGAGCCGCAATGATTTCTTGGATCAACGGTGCCACTTCTTGCGGAAGATTGGCTTCTACAATTTTGCTGATTTGCACCATGTTAATCGAGATTTCTCTCTCCCGATGTTTCCATTTGTAATCACATAGCTCTAAATCTTCTCTGCATCTAGGTGGATAAACATTTTGGAAAATGAGTTGTCCAAGCATTTGAGCATATTGCAAGCCTTTTAAGGCCACATATTTCTTTTGGAACTCTGGAGTCTTGAGACATCGGACAATTTCTCTGCGAAGTCCTTTGAAATAGGCTAGTTTTTTAAGTTCTTCAGGCAATTTTTCTATGTCTAAATTTGCCAGTAAAATTCCCAAGTGCTTAGAAAGATTCTCTTGCGCAATGCCCTGGATTTGTTGCACATATCCACGTATTTTTGCTCGCATTGCCCAATGCAACACAAGCAAATCATACAACAACCACAGAAGAAAAAGTAAGACGATCCCTAAGCAAATATAATCTTCAGCCGTGATTGGTTGTCGAATAATCCAACCATAACACATAGGCATATCTCGTCTTCCTTTCGAGAAACAAAACCTTGGAGGCTTTGTTAGTTCAAGGTTAAATGGCCTATATCCATCCTAATAGGCCGGCAAAAATAAAAAGGCAGGCAGCGTCGAAGCCTAAAATACTGCCAACTGTGATGGCTTTTTTACGAATGGTTTCCATATCATAGACCCAGAAAGCCACCAGGTAGAAAGGCAGATAGCCAATTAAAAAAATAAGCCATGGAACACTGCGATTCCAATATGCCCAATCCCATGTCAATGCATTGGCCCCATTGAGGAAAAATTCCACAATCACACAAAATAGCGATCCAGAGATCGCAACAAAATAGCGATTGTTAATTCCCAAAATTTTTGCATTCTGATCTGGAAGAAGCAATTTTGACATAATGATGCCGGCTATGGCAAACATAAAGCAAATTTCAATATTGAGGCCAATTAAAATTAAAAATGCAGTCTTCCCTGGTGCTCCCCATGCAGGAGCATAATTTGTAAAATGAAATAAAAGTCCATTCCAAATCTCATTGAACCAATCCATGCCCCAAAACGCAAGACCAGCAAACACTGCATTCCAATTTCGTTTTTCGATTTCTACGTTATACACATAGATTACAACTGCTAAAAGTGGGACAACATACCATTGGAATTGGCTGCCATCGCGTAGGATCCGCATAGCTTCTTGAGCAGCAGGAGTAGGCAATTGGTGCTCCTTTAATAAAAAGCCATCCATTCAACCGGCTGGCTGTGCATGAAAATTTGTTAAAATTTCCTCAGTTATTCGTTTGCAAAAAATAATGACTATTTTTGCAAAAATGGGCGTTGTTGCCATGGAGTTGAATTGCTTCAACCCATGGTATTGTTTAACTTAAAATTTGATAATTATTTTCGCAATTTGAAGACTAAAATAAGGCCGGCGAATGCAAGAAGCAATAAGCTCCCAGGTTCTGGGACCACTCCAGCGCTAATGGTGAAAACCTCAATTTTGCCGACAGTGATGGTGTTGTATCCAGTGCTTAAGTATGAAATATTATAGGTGCCAGAATATGAATGAAGGTTGGTATACCCACTGCTGAGGGAATTGTCCACATAAATATCATGGCCACCACCAAAAGTTGGGCCATAATTGGAAAGGTTGACGGTTTGATAGACCTGTGATTGCACTTGTTTCACATTCTGGTTAAGGTTAAACAAAAATGCATTGCCTTCCATAGTCTGGCGGTAGCTACCACTGCTTGCCCAACTAAATGGGTTATAACCGCCGATGATGTTCCCATTGTTTAACACCTGAATTAACACAATCGTACGGCCTTTTCCATCCACTGCGCTGTGAAAAGTGGGCGCAGTATCGCCTGTTTGTTTAGAATAGAGAAGGCTTAAAGTAATAGAGCCTTCTCCAAGCCATGTTTCAATCTGATTGGCATAAGTCTGTGTCAATAATTGGGTTGACCCAACAATGCCAGCACTATAGGCCAAATGAAAAACCGAAATACATACAAATAAAATAAATAATTGTTTCATCACAATTCCTTTCAAAAAATGCTTTTTGGTCACATACAACTTTGATAGAATGTCTATTTTGAATTTTTTTCAAATTTTGTCAAGCAAAACTTTTCTTTTATGGTAAAATTATCCAAGTCTCAATAGCCATCCATTTTCCTTTGAAAAAGGAGCAAAAACATGAAACACATCTTCTATTTTATCTTAGCCATTGCCGCTGTAATGAGTGCGCAAGCTGCAACTATTTATACCAGCGATTTTATCGCTGATAATACCCGTACAAACTTCAATGGATTTGAAGGTATGGGATCCGGTAGTAGCTTTGCTCCCCTCTATACAGAAGGCGGCATCACAGTCCAGCAAATCAGTGGAGCTGGAAATAATATTTGGACTACTTATAATCCAGGTGGAATCCAAGGTTCCTATATTTGGTATCCTAGCGGTGGAGATTATGGCTATACCCGCATTACACTTTCCAGTGGCGCGGATTTCTTCAATGTAGGAATGTTAGTCGGCAGTGGCAATGGTTCCCATTATACAGTGTATTTTGAACTGAGAAATAATGGCGCATTAGTGCAGTCAGGTACATTTGCCCATACTGTAGCCATGCATTACATTGGCTTTGGCGGTGGTGGATTTGATGAAGTCTTGCTGCGAGACGGCGCAACAGGCACAAACGCTTTCAATGGCACCCACAATGCCTTGGCTTTGGATGCGATTGAAGTATCTGGCAGCGGAACACCAGTGCCTGAGCCCATGACCTTAGGATATGTCCTATTCGCAGGATTCCTCGGAATCTTATACCACTATGGGAGCAAACGAAACGTATAGCATCTATTTTTTATTGATTTTTGCATTGTACTTTTAATCAAAATGTTGCAGAAAGCAGGCTTGCTTTCTGCAACATCTATTATCGAAGGCATTTGGAACAAGGAAAGGAATTAACTTTGGAGCGTAAGACATTGACCACAGCAGCAGGACCTTATATTGCTGTGTTTGATTCTGGTGTTGGAGGCTTGACAGTTTTAGCTGAACTGCGCAAGCAATACCCAAATAATTCATTTTTGTACTTGGGTGACACAGCCAGGGTCCCTTATGGCACGAAGAGTCCTGTGATGGTGACCCGATATGCCTTGGAAGCAGCCTGGTTTTTATCCAGGTATCCTTTGGAATGCTTTGTCATTGCATGCAATACTGTGAGTGCTGTGGCACTTCCTGCTCTTCGAGCTGCTCATCCAGATATTCCAATTTTGGAAGTGGTCACGCCAGGGGCATTATCAGCGGTCGAAGCCACACAAAACAAGCAGATTCTCGTGCTTGGAACAGAAGGGACCATTGCAAGTGGTGCCTATCAAAAAGCCATTCATGCCCTAGACCCTGAAATTGAGGTCTATGGCGTGGCGTGTCCTTTGTTTGTACCTTTGGCAGAAGAAGGCATTGTTTCCGGCCCTATTGTCAAAATGACAGTGCAGATGTATCTTGAGCCTTTTTTGAAAAAAGAAATAGATACCATTGTGTTGGGTTGTACACATTATCCGCTTCTGCGGAATGCAATCCAAGAAGCGGTGGGTGAAAATGTAAAAGTCGTTGATTCCGTAGCTCCATTAACCAAGAGACTGCGTTCCCACCTCATTCACACGATTGAGGGAAGGCCAAGACTACGTATTTTTGTGACAGATCACTCAGATCGCTTTATGCGCATTGGCCGCAGGTTTCTAGATGGAAACTTAGACGAGCCTACTCAGATTGATCTTGAGGAGATGTTCTATGAAAATCAACGGCTTATCAATGAACCGCCTTCTTTATCAGTTTAAATCCTAGTTTAGAACTCTCGTATAAGATGCGCTGCAAGTAAAGTTTTTTGCCGCGAAGCGGTTTGGGAATAAAGCCTGGGGTTTCTAACCGGTTTCTAACCCCAGGTTATGTCGGCTCTTATCGTGTCCTGACGGGACACAGGAAAACCTGGCATTCTATCAAAGAGAACTTTTATTTCCGAGCGATTTTTTTTATTTTTTTTGATTGATACAGATTAAGGATCTTTTTTTAGTATATCCTAGCACAACAAGTTAGAACTTGAGTAAAATATATATGGGTAAAATTAAAAGTATCTTCATAATTTTCTGTTTCTCTCTTACAATGGCCCATGCTGCATTGTCTGTAGCCATTATTCGAGGTGGCTTTTATGCCGCTGATTTAAAAAATAATCTGGTAGCCGCAGGTATCAACGTTACTGAACTTTCTTCTTATACAGCAGCAACGCTGAGTGCCTATAATGCCGTGATTACATACGGCAATATGGCTCAAATAGATATTACAGCGTTACAGACGTATGCTACGAATGGAGGCTGTTTAATTTGGACACCATGGGCGGGCTACAACTTCGAAATACCGGGAAATATGCAAATTTTTGGAACTGGCTCCAATAGTCAATATAACATAGCATATCCTGGCGTAACAGTCTTGAAACCCGGAGACGCACTTCTAAATGGTGTTACTTTTGCTGCTGGTAGCAATATTGGCCGCATCCAAAGTACCTTTGTGGCTGGTGTGACCCAGGTAGCAAACTGGAGCGATGGGTATGGAATGATTGGTTATCGCTCGATCGGCACAGGCACTATCATTGGCATTAACATGCACGTCATTACCTCTGACTGCGCTTACACAGTAATCAACCAACCTTGGGCTATACAGTTATTTCTTAATGCAGTGGGTTTTAATGGCCCAACATACATTGAATTGCTGTATTTTCGTAGCCAAGCGAAACTAGACCATATCCATATAATATGGGAGACTGCCACAGAGTTCTCTAATGCTGGATTCCATATTTGGCGCAGTGAATCCAAAGATGGAGAATATGCCAAGATGACTGAATTGCTCATTCCTTCCCAAGGTACCACGACATCGGGTGCCAGCTATGAATACTATGATTTTGCCATAGTATCTGGCACCAGGTATTGGTACAAACTCGAGGACCTGGATGTCAATGGAGTTAACACATTCCATGAACCTGTGCAAGTCTCAGAATAACCGAACACTCATCCACAAAGACTGCTCAATCACTAGCCGCAGGCTTGATCGGATACTTGACATTCGCAAAACAAAGAGCTAACTCGGATCAATGCCCGCGCGAGTTTGGTATCTTATATGAGCATCCACGGAATTTTCTCCCACACAAGGCTGCAGAAAGATATGCAGGCTTGAGCGGTTGTTTCGCCAGTGGCTTTATGTCACGAACATAAAAAAGTCCCAAGCCTTCTGTCATGCGATCTAGCTCAGGGAAGCGTCTTTGGCGGACTATCAGGTAACTGCCTTATGTGCAGCAATGTTCAAGTGTGAGTCTGTAACGTAAAGAATATGCGTCTGGAGTCTATGAAGGCTAGGCGCATATTCTGTTAACTATGGCCCTTTACAATGTAAGACCAAGAAAGGGCAATAATTCTGCAAAGTATCAAAGGATGGTTATGTTTTTTACGGAAAAAAGTCAACAACATCTTATTTTTCTATTATATCTTTTTATCTCTTTCTTCACAATTTATTTTCATGAACCCTGGGGAGATGAAGCGCAGGCCTGGCTCATTGCTCGCGATGCCAGTTTGGAGCAAATGTATGATCTCATGAAATACGAAGGCACTCCTGCATTGTGGCATCTGATTTTGATACCATTTGCAAGGCTCGATATGCCTTATTTTTCCATGCATTTGATTCATTGGCTATTTGCAGTGGGCATTATTTATCTTTTTGTGTATCACTCACCATTTTCAATACTCCTTAAGTTTTCATTTTCATTTTCGTATTTTATGACTTATGAATATCTTGCCAAAGCGAGAAATTACAATATATCCATTCTCTTACTCTTTATTCTTGCAATTTTATATAACAAACGATTTCAGCGCCCCTTGCTCTATGCTATTTTCATTGCCTTGCTTTGCCAAACCAACCTGATGAGCCTTGCTGCTGCTTTTGCCTTATCGCTTGTGTTTTTTATTGATTTTTGCCTCCATTTTTCAAAACTCCCTCTTTCGAAATGGCTCTATATCCTATGTTTTGTAATCATAGGTATTTCTGGCCTTCTCGCATTTTTGCAAATCTACCCGCCACAAAGCGCCACTCATGTTCCAAGATTGAACCACCCGATTGTGCTTTCTGTGCAAACTTCTTATGAACATTATCCTACATTATACGATGTCCTGGTTTTCTTTGAAGAAACTGGCTACAATACTTTGAATATGATTTTGGTGATCTTGGTACTTGTTGCGGTCCAGCAGAAATCTATTAACTGCTTCTTATTGATTTCCTGGCTTTTTGCCTTTATCACCCAAACTTTGCTCCCCACACTGAACTTCCGCCATATGGGGTTTTATTTAATTTTTTCCATTGTTGCCTTATGGCTTAAATTTGTTTCTAACGACCCAGAGCTCTTTCAAAACCTTGCAGAGCGCTACAAAAAATATGCATGCCGTTTGGCGGCATTCATTTGTATTTTTTCTATGCCCCTTGCATTCGAGTTTATCCGGTCGGATTATGTGAAACCATACTCTGGTGCTAAAGAAACCGCTGAATATATTTTAGAAAATCACTTGGACGCATTTGAAATCATTGGACTCACACGTGTCTCTATTCAAGCCGTTCTCCCCTATTTCCCAAAAGAGAAAAAATTATGGTATCCTCATCTCCAAGACTACGGGACCTTTATAACTTGGGATAAGCGATTTACATCTCATAGAGAATTGGCTTTTGAAGATTTTTTGAAAATCATTGATGAAAAAAAAGCACTGCCAACCACAGCTCCAGCATTCGATTTTGCTAACAGCCCAATCCTAAGCCCTGGCTTGCCTGATTCCTGTATGTTGGTGCTTGGCATGCGTAGATTGCAACATCATCGTTTAAAGCTTTTATATAGAAATTCCGTTCGTGCTTTATCCTTTGAAAATTATTTTCTCTATCTTTTATACCCATCCGAAATAGAAGAAGATAAGGAATGATTATGGAACAAAAAAAAGCGATCATTATTGGAGCTGGCCCAGCAGGCCTCACGGCGGCTTGGGAATTGGCTGAGAAAACCCAGATTCAACCCATTGTTTTTGAAATGTCTGGCGATATAGGCGGCATTTGCAAAACAATCGTCTACAAGGGAAATCGGATTGATTTAGGCGGGCATCGTTTTTTTTCAAAATCCGACAGGGTGATGAATTGGTGGCTCAATATCCTGCCTTTACAAAAAGTTGATGAAGCTCAAAGCCATGAACAGGCGGCGTTTTATCATCAGCAAAGCCAGAGCATCCAGGCTCGTCCCCAAGGCCCTGATCCTGAAAAAGAAAATCTGGTCATGCTGATCCGAAAACGATTATCCCGAATCTTTTACCTTCGCAAATTTTTTGATTACCCCGTTAGCCTGAATTTTAATACAATACGCAACTTGGGACTTTGGCGTATCTTTAAAATTGGCATCAGTTATATGAAGGCGATGGCATTTCCAATCAAGCCAGAACGCTCGTTGCAGGATTTTCTCATCAATCGTTTTGGCAAAGAGCTGTATCAAACCTTTTTTCAAGATTATACTGAAAAAGTCTGGGGTGTTCCATGCCATGAAATATCCGCAGAATGGGGAGCTCAGCGCATCAAAGGACTTTCTATTGTGAAAGCTCTTTTGCACGCATTGCGTAGTATATTCAAACAAAATCGCTCGCTTGCACAAAAGAATGTCGAGACAAGTCTGATTGAGCAATTCATGTATCCCAAACATGGGCCAGGTCAGCTTTGGGAAGAAGTCGCCCGGCAAGTGCAGGCCAAAGGTGGCCAAATTCACTTGCATTACAAAGCCATTCGGCTAAACTGCGTCGGCGATCAGGTCAAGGAAGTGGTATTTCAAAATCAGCAAACCGGCGAAACCATGACTCAGCAGGCTGACTATGTTTTTTCAACAATGCCTGTGAAAGACTTGATCCAAGCCCTTTCTATCCCTGTCCCACCTGCAATCCGCCAAATCAGCGATGGCCTTATGTATCGCGATTTTATCACAGTTGGACTGCTGCTCAAAGAACTCAAAATCAAGCACTCTGCTTCTCCCAACCAACTGATCCCAGATAACTGGATTTATATGCAAGAGCCAGAAGTAAAAGTGGGACGACTCCAAATTTTCAACAATTGGAGCCCCTATTTAGTCCACGATCCCAATACAGTTTGGATTGGCCTAGAATATTTCTGCAATGAAGGTGATGCCCTTTGGACTAAGCCAGACCAAGACTACATTCAATTTGCAATAGATGAATTGGCCAAAGTCGGAATCATTGACAAGGCAAATGTCCTGGATGCAGTGCTCATCCGCATGCCAAAGACATATCCAGCTTACTTTGGGACATACAACCAATTTGGAGAAGTCCGCAAATTCATTGACCAGTTCGCCAACCTATTCCTAATCGGCCGTAATGGCATGCATCGCTATAACAACCAGGATCATTCTATGCTCACAGCCATGGTTGCGGTGGAGAATATCATGCACAATGTTACCTCCAAAGATAATCTTTGGGCAGTCAACACAGAACAAGAATACCACGAAGAAAAAAAATGAGATGCCCGTGCCAATTCAGCAGCGCCCAGAAAGCATGGAAAGCCAATGTACGTGCTAAGCAATGTCGCGTTGCAGGCTAAAAAGCGCTCGATAGCGTCTGCTGGAATTGGCGGAAATGAGCACTGTAATTTTTGCGATTGTGAATTTATAACCCCGTGCCAATTCAGCAGCGCCCCAGAAAGCATGGAAAGAAAATATACGTTCTAAGCAGTGTCGCGTTGCAGGGTAAAAAGCGAGCGATAGCGTCTGCTGAAATTGGCGGTGCAAGGAGTGGAAAGGTGCCCGCAAAAATAAAGCGT
>JAKLHB010000196.1 GCA_022710345.1 Planctomycetota bacterium | reverse complement strand
AGCATTTTTAAGCGGCTCGAACAGCGAAGAAGCCCAACAAATTTTGGCTCAAATACGCGAAGAAAAAGAAAAATTGGTCCAACTCGATATTGTTCTTTTACTCGATGCATCCTTAAGCTTATCAGCCAGAGAGAAAATCACTCTTGGCCTCAACAGGCTTCTAAAAAAACTCCATGCCACCATCATGCTAGAAAAAGCCCAATTAAAATTGGATATTGCCTGGTGTGTTGCCTATTACTATGATTTTGGCAGGAAAAAATACCCATATCAACGTGGCCGTTTATTCCAACCACAAGTAGTTCATTTATATGAATTTACTAAAGATATGGATTTAGTCGTCAAACAAATTTATAATGAACCATATCGAGGTGATCGTTACGAACCCAAAGCATTCTATTATGGCATTGATATGGCGATCCAAAACATCCAAAATTGGCGACAAGGAAGCAGTCGCTGCATGATTGGAGTTGGTTTAACCGGCAACCATGATTTGGATAGCCCACGTCACATTGCCAATGATCTGAATCCTCAAGTGATTCAGGAAGCTTTGCAAAAAAATGGCATTCGTTTTTTTGGTGTGCAATTTGAGGAACCACAAGCCCGCGCCACTGTGCCCGCAGTGCAAGCCTTTGCCAAACAGACTTTGCAAATTACAAAAGCAATGGGCCAAGGCGGCTATTTCCTGCTATCCCCTTTAGAAGGCGATACCAGGGCCAAGACTTTTTCCTTTGATATGCTTTTGGACATGCTCATCGAGCAATATCGTCAAGAAATATCTATCTTGCACGAGGCCATCAGCGATTTAAGCCGTGGCTTTTCACCAGAAGAGATTTATCAGCGATACCAAAAATATTGGACGAGCATCGAAACAAATGCCCGTAAAATAATCAATGCCAGAACATTTCTACCTCAAGTAGTAGGGAATGCTCGATCCGAATACGTGTTTCCAAAACTACCTGCGCTCATGCAAAGTTTCATTGATCGCAACAACATCAACTTTGAGGATATGAAAAGCAAGGGAATTTTCTACACCAAAGGATGGGTATGGGAATTCCATCCTGCGACCAATATCCCCCAAATTCAAGTCTGTCTTTTGGTGGATAAATTGGAATTGATGCGGTTGATGGTCTTTTTGGGCAGTTTGTCCAGGGAATTGAAAAGTGCGTCTAAACCAGAGCAATACATCCAAATCTGGAAGACGCTTTTGAAAAGCATGTTTGGAATTGACACAATTCCAGCCAATGAACCTTTGGACAACCTTATTTTGCAGCATAGCGGGCTTCCATTTATGAACGGGCTTTTGACATATACCTTAGATGACTTTGTCAGCCAAGCCAGAAATCCACAATTCAGGGCAGAAATCATCAATAAACTTGATGCAACATGCGATCAATTGAACAAATGCATTGAAGAAAAAGAAACTGAGGAAGTGATGAGCATTGAAGGCATTGTCGTCACCCAAAGCAAGCAGAGATGGTGGAAAGAACTTGGCAGTGAAATGCTCTATGCGTGGTTGGAAGTAGAGCTTTTCCCATAATTTAGCAAAGAGGCAGCGCAATCCACCTTGTGGGTTGCGCTGAATTGTATGAAATTTTCTTACACATTGACATACGTCTGGCACGACTTATGGCACTCAAGCAATCGGCCATTCACCTTGATCAACTTGATTGCCATTGGGATAGCCACCGCAGTTTTGGTGATTTTGCTAGGCGGATTTATGGCATTCCAACAAAGTGGCGATAGCCTGATGGATCGTTTGGGACTAAGCATTGATGTGACCACCAAGGATCAAACCTTGATGCCAGAGGCAGCCAAAGATCAACTCAAGGCATTGCCAGGGTCTTCAGCCGTGCATTGGTGGACACCAACGATTTTCCTTCTTTATACTAAAGACGGGAAATTATATGATGGCGTGGGCGGGCGTACCATTGACCTCGATGATCCATTGATAGGATCGTTGAAAGACATCCGAACAAAGCAAAGGATTAGTTTTTTAAGCAAGCAGCAAAGCGGCCAATTATACGATGAAATTGGAATTATTGTGCCATTTTTAATGCTCAAGCAACTTGGCTATATTCCCCAGTCAGCCTCAGCAGACAAACCTCAAACATGGCCAAGAGACACGACAGATAAAGAAAAATACGCATTCCCGACCACGATTCGCCTAATGGTCCGTGAAAACCAGCCAGGTGCAATTCCCATGGATGTTCAACTTCCTATAGTCGGGATTGCGTCGGAAATCAGCAGCAATCGTTATTTGCTCACCAAAGATTGCTATCGTATCCTGGGGAATTGGCAAAACAGTTTTCGCGTTTTACTCAAAGATCGAGCAGGAAAGCCAATTTTTGCCCAAGCTGATGGAGATATAGCAACAGCGACCCAAGCTTTTGAACAATTGCCCAAGCCATTGGCCACGAATGCTGCTGTGTATGCTCAAAGCCGAGCCACAATATTAGGACTTATCAAAGACATCCGTAACTTAGGATTAAAAGCAGATTGTGCAGTCGAGCATTACCTTTCCGATTATCAACAGCAGGAAAAGTTTTTTATCGCTGCTGGCGGTGGGATTTGCATTGTGATGTTCTTTTTCTCAGGAGTGATCCTTTTTGCAACATTCCACGCTTTAGTCATGCGAAAGCTCCAAGAAATTGGTATTTTAAAAGCATCCGGAGCATCCAAACGCTTAATTTATAACTTATTTGCCCTAGAGGCTGTGCTGATCAGCGGTATGGCAAGTACATTGGGCATTGTAGGTGGTACAACACTTGCCTATCAGATGGGCAGTGCTATTCAAGAAGAATTACAAGTCAGTGATGCCCGATGGCTTCTTTTGCCCATAGAATATATGATTGGCATTGCACTCGTTGGTATTTGCTTTGGCATTATGGTTACTTTTTTCCCTGTTCAATCCGCTGTCAATGTTGACCCTGATTCAGTCATACGTGCTTGATAGTAGGGAAGCAATCTATGAAAACCTCATACATGTTCCGATATAGTTGGAATGCTGTTTGGAACCAAAAAGATCGAATCTTCTCACTCCTCAATATCTTCTCTGTCACCATGACCATGCTGATCTTGGTTGCTTTAAGCGGCCTGTTACATGGGTTCAAAGAGTATACCGAAGCAGTGCTGAACAAATTGCCCTTACGTATTGAAATTTTTAAGGCAAAAGACGCTTTGATCGAAGATCTAGGGCAAGCAGAGAAAAAAATTGCAAGCTTGCCAGGGTTCCAGGCCATGTATAAACGTGTCCCAACATTTGTGTCATTTCTGGATGCAAAGGACCGTATTGTAGATGGCAGAAGCAGCCTGAGCGGATGCACCATGTCTCCCCTGGAGCCTCTTGGTTTAATGGATATTCACCAAAAACCAGTTGCATTTTTAAGCAAACAACAACTATCGCAAGGTAGAGAACAGCCCAGCCTTTTCGATGAAATTGGCATCATTGTATCTTTTGACTTTCTGAAAAAGCTATCCTATTTGCCTCCTGATGCTTTTGTAGATAAGCCAGAGAGTTGGCAAAAAATTGAACTTCCTACTCATGTCCGAATGCTCATCACCGAAGGCCAAACTCTGACCACAGTTTCCGGAGTTGAATTGCCAGTGCCTGTGATTGGCATTATCCGAGATCTACAGCGCGGAGACTATATGATCACCGAGGATTTTTACAATATTCTTTTGAATTGGCGCAATCCTTGGCGATATATGCTCGTGAATCGCAGGCATGAACCCCTTGTGCTGCCCCAACCCGAGATTATCAAAGCATACTATATCTTAACTGAAGAAGAGTTGCAATGGGTGGAACAAGCTGAAATTTTAAGCGTGTTTGAACAAAAATACAGGATTAAAATTTTTGTCGAGACATGGGAAACCGAGGAAGATTTTGAGAACCGGCTCAACATTGTTCCAGAATTCTCCGCTAGCGTCCTTAAAAAAGAATGGCTCGATGAATTCGAGCAAAAATTACGCACTTATGAGGCGATGAAAGGCTTAACCCAAAGAAAAGAAGAACACCGATCCTTTCGTGTCCAGACATGGGATGATTTTCCCAAGATTGAGCAAAAACATCAATACATGCAAGCCACTGTGTATGCTGAGCATCGCACATATATTGAAAAAATGCTAGAATCATTACGCACCCTAGGCTTATTTGCAAGCTCTCCCTTGGAAGATTATCTCCAAACATTTGCTCGCCAAGAACGCTTTTTCGTTGGCGCTACTGTGCTGATTTTTGCCTTGGTGCTCTTTTTGTCTGGTGTAGTTTTATTTAGTACATTCTATAGCAGCATCCTACGTAAAAAACGCGAAATTGGTATTTTCAAGGCTTATGGAGCTTCCCGTTTTTTGGTTCTCATGCTCTTTTACATCCAATCCACCTTAATCATTATCATTGGCTGCGGAACCGGTATTCTAGGCGGCATGGAATGTGGAAAAATCTTAAGCCAATGGCTGCATTCTTTTGTGAAAGTTGGAGATGCAGCTCTGGTCTTTGGTCTTCCTCCAGAATACACAGCCATATTGACCGGTGTGATGTTCATGACCTGCTGGATCGCCATCTTTATCCCTGCACGACTTGCCACAGCCATTGACCCTGCCGATGTGATCCGCACATAATGTACCCGGCAAGTAAATTTTCATTTATTGCGTGAAACCACGATGCCCTTACACGTGCATCATGATGACCTGTGCGCCATTAACTCCTTATGCTGGGTGAGAGCCTTCCATGACATTATGCTATGTCTGTTTGAAATGATCGCCGTTTGTATGCAAGATATAGGCGCTCAGCCGGATATAATGTTCTTAGCCTGTAGCTGGGGCTATTTGTGCATAAAAAGCTTGCAATTTTTTATAAAATTGGCTATAATTTGGCCATGTTCTCTCACGACCTTATTTTTTGCACAAAGGAGCCGACCATGAAACATTGGATGATCATATTATTTTTAATTGGCATAGCCAGCTTGCAGGCCACAGTTATTGTAGGCCCGTTTAGTCCTGGCACAGGCAATTGGAACACAGTGGTTAACGGTGGATTTGAAAGTGGTCTAGCAACCTGGGGAAATATTATACCTTCCAAAGGAACTTTTGATGTTTCCAACAGCCTCTCATTTTTAGGCTCGTACAGTGCGAAATGCACGCCTGCCTATAACTTCGATGGCCCAGGATACGGAATTGCCGAAACAATTGCCGTAACACCCGGCCAAACTTATGTTTTGAGCGGATTTTTTAACCAAGGCAATATGACCAGTGGTGCTGTATATTTAGATTTTAACGATGTGTATTTTGAAGTCCCGGTTTATCTGCCCATTTCCACCCAAATTCAAACCCAATGGCAGTTTATCTATGAAACTGTTACCATTCCCACGAATGTGAGCTCTGTGTGTTTGCGCCTCGTGCATGATGGTGCTGTTCGAACAGGCCAATATGTTTATGTAGATGAAATTGCCTTGACACCCATTAACCAGTTCAACCCAATTATGATTGTACCTGAACCAAGCTCTGTTTTGTTATGCTTGGTCATTGGACTCATTGCATTGATTTTAAAAAGACGGTCGAATTAAGTGTAGTATAGTAGATTCCAGGCTGAACACCTGGAATCTGTTTTTTTCACAACGAGAATCTTATGAAGAAATTATTGTTTTTTCTTATTTTATTGGTCGTGTTAGGATGGCAATGCTACCAAAAAATCCAAAATGCCCAAAAAGAATCCGGACGTAGAGCGCGAGATACGACTGTGGCAGTAGAGGTAGCCAATGTTGAAAAAAGAGTGATGCGTGATTTTGGCTATTTTAGCGGCACGCTGCAACCTAATGCAAAATTTATGGTTGCCCCTAAAATCCCTGGAAGACTGAAAAAGCTATCAGTCAATATTGGAGATGAAATCACCAATGGGCAAGAAATGGCCTTATTGGACGATGAAGAATACAGAGAAGAAGTAGATGAAGCCCAGGCCGAGGTCAATGTGGCCAAAGCCAATATCGAAGAAAGCAAAAGCAATTTAGAAATTGCGGAAAGTGAACTCCGAAGGCTGGAATCTCTGGGCAGCATCACGTCTAAATCCCAATTCGACATTGCTCGCTCTCAATATAAGATCGCCAATGCAAAATACAAAGTTGCTCAATCCCAACTAGTCCAAAAAGAAGCAGCTTTGAATGCAGCCAAAATTCGGCTTGGGTATACCAAAATCAAAGTATTTTGGCCTGAAAAAAAACAAAAACGAGTGATTGGAGAGCGATTTGTAGATGAAGGAGCAATGTTGAGTGCCAATTCACCTATTGTATCAGTTCTCGATATTAGCTCACTCATTGCGGCGGTTTACGTGATTGAAAAAGACTATAATAAAATAAAAATTGGCCAAGAAGCTATGCTCACCACAGATGCTTTTCCAGGCCAATCTTTTACCGGAACCATCATACGCATTGCTCCATTCCTAAGGGAAAACTCACGCCAAGCACGTGTAGAAATTCACATTCCCAATCCTGATGGACGATTGAAACCAGGTATGTTTGCGAATGTCCAAGTCCTGTTCGAAGAGCGATTGAATGTCCCTGCAATACCCATTACTGCATTAATTAAGCGCAATCAACAAGATGGTGTATTTCTCGTAAATCCAGACCTGCTCAAAGCCCAATTTATCCCAATCACGGCAGGGCTTGTGGAAGGCTCCTGGATCGAAGTAAGCAAACCACTCCTGGAAGGGTTGGTCGTTACTTTAGGACAGCATCTTCTTTCAGATAGCACGAGTGTCTTCATTGCTAAAGCAGCAAATACCCAAGGCCATCCTAAACGAGAAAAACCTCAAAAATAATGAATTCAATTGATAGAACACTATAGGAAAAATTATGAACATTGTTTCTTTTTGTGTACATCGCCCTATATTCATTACGATGACTGTGCTGATTGCTGTTATTTTAGGTAGCATTTCTTTGATACGTTTGCCAATAGATTTAATACCAGAAGTTTCTTCACCCACCATTAGTATTAGCACGACGTATGAAAACGCAGGGGCTGAAGAAATAGAAGAGCTTGTCACCCGGCCGATTGAAGAAGCAGTCAGCGCAGTTCCTGGGGTTGAAAAAGTAAGTTCTGTCTCAACCGAAGGAACCAGCCAGGTCAGAGTGAGCTTTACTTGGGGGACAGATCTAGATGCTGCTTCCAATGATATCCGAGATCGCATGGACAGGGTGATCGCCAAGCTGCCAGATGATGCAGAACGGCCAACATTGAGAAAATTTGATCTGGCAAGTATGCCGATCCTCATCTTAGGAGCGGCCAGCCAACTCAACCCTCTTGAAATGCGCGAACTCATTGATAAACAGGTAAAATATCGTGTGGAGCGCATTCCAGGAGTAGCTTCTCTTGAAATTATGGGTGGGTTAAGTCGAGAAATTCATGTATTGATTCATTCGGATAAAATTAAAGCATTGGGATTATCGCTGGATAAAATCGTAGAAAAAATTCGAGCTAGCAACATCACTCTACCTGCTGGACAAATAGATTATGGAAATGCAGAAGTTACCATTCGCACTCAGGGCGAATATCTGAATTTAGAGCAAGTCCGCGATACAGTCATCACAGCAGACGGCATGGAGATGGTTCGGTTACGAGAAGTGGCTTCCGTGATGGATTCATGGCAAAAAGTACGCCAAATGGTGCGAGTGAATGGAGAATCTGGATTGCGTTTGGCTGTGCAAAAACAGTCAGGTGCCAATACTGTAGAAGTTGCTACCTTGGTCATGGCTGAAATCAGCAAAATCAATGAGGACATCCCACAGCTTCATATTATCCCCATCGTAGATACTTCTGCATACATCAACCAATCCATTACCAACGCAGGGGCCTCTGCAGCCAATGGAGCTGTTTTGACTATTTTGGTTCTCTTGTTTTTTTTGCGCAATATTCGTAGTACAGCCATTATCGCGACTTCCATTCCAATTTCCATCATCGCTACATTTGCCCTCATTTATTTCAATAATTTTACGCTTAATCTCATCAGTCTGGGTGGATTAGCGCTTGGTGTTGGAATGATGGTTGACAATTCCATTGTAGTGCTTGAAAATATCTATCGCCATTATGAAGGTGGCATGGAACCTAGGCAAGCCGCGATTTTAGGAAGTCAGGAAGTCATTACCCCGATCATTGCAAGTACCCTCACCACAGTAGCAGTGTTCTTGCCTATGATTTTCGTCCGCGGTATGGCAGGCGTGCTATTCAAACAACTCGCTTATGTGGTTACATTTGCATTGCTTTGTTCTTTGTGGGTTTCCATAACTTTGGTGCCCATGCTTACTGCCCAAATCCTCAAAGCACATGGTGAAAAAAAGAAAAAATTCTTTCGAGATTTGCTATTTCGCTGCAGCGGATATTTCCTAGATACCTTGGATACCAATTATAAAGAAACTCTATCGTTTTGCCTAAACTGGCCTAAGACCACTATATTGATCACCATCCTCATGCTCGCTGCAACCCTTTATTTAGCCCCGTACATTGGTGTAGAAATGATGCCAAAGACAGATGAAGGGGATGTTCGTGTGAATGTGGAAATGGATGTGGCCACACGCATCGAAGTACTCGAAGAGCGTTTTCAAATTATTGAAGAAATCGTCAACCGCGAAATACCTGAAAAAAAAGCTTCGATCACAAGCTTAGGTGGTTCAGGATTCCGTCCCGGCAATGCCTATACTGGCGAAATGCGCATTATGCTCAAGCCCATGCGTGAAAGAACCCGATCAAGTGAAAAAATTGCCATGGATTTGAAAAGCAAGCTATCCAAAATTCCAGGCATTACAGTGCGCACCCAACAAGGACAAGGGCTGATGGTAATGCGACGCATTACAGGCGATGCAGGCAAAATTGAAGTATTGATCCGAGGCCATGATTTAGATATAGGAGATAAACTGGCCAACCAAATCAAAAACGAAATAGAAGACATTCCAGGAATCTCAGATATTAAGCTCAGCAGAGAAGTAGGCAACCCTGAGCAACTAATTATTCTAAACCGTATCAAAGCAG
Source organism: Planctomycetota bacterium (assembly GCA_022710345.1). Lineage (GTDB taxonomy): Bacteria > Planctomycetota > Uabimicrobiia > Uabimicrobiales > JABWCH01 > JAKLHB01. The sequence goes on along the minus strand of JAKLHB010000196.1, from coordinate 236 downwards.
CCAATATGAAATTGAATGTGGCCAAAGTCGCTAACATGCTTCAAATCGTACTTGGTGGGACTCAAGCCAGCTATTATCGAGAAAATGGCAATGAATATCGTATTTTGGTCAAACTACACAATGCAGAACAAAAAGAACTGCGTGAACTTTTAGATTTATCCCTTCTCAATGACGATGGAGAGCCAGTCATACTCAGGAATGTCGTGGATATTGAACCCCGTCGCGGGCCATCACGC
>JAKLHB010000195.1 GCA_022710345.1 Planctomycetota bacterium | reverse complement strand
AACATAAAATTATTGGACTCCTGGGGGCAGAGGTAGAAAAATGCTATTCTTTCACTTAGAAGCTGCGGAATGTAGGTTTTTGACAAATTGGCCAGGTTTTCTAAGTTGGCAAAAAAGGGCGACTTAGTCGCCCTTTTATTTATTTTTGCCATTTTCGATACAATAAGGTTATGCCAAACACAAGGCATAACCAGGTGCCTGGCTCTGGCACTGGTGTAGGCCCGGCTGAGTCAGTAAGCAAAAGGTTGTCGAACAAAGCATCCCCCGCTACTCCGCCAGCACCGATGAAATCTTCAAACAGAATATGGAAACTGGCTGTGGCAGTAAATGAGATGGTATAGTGATGCCATTGGCCGTCATCTATGAGCATGGGATCAGCTCCGGCCACATTGCTTGTACCTGCTAGCCAATAATGGGTGAGTGGGAGTCCATAGCTAAAGCCCATATAACCGCCAAGATCACCAGCCACGCCGCCCATGCCTGGTCTGCCTAAATAATCATAAGACACAATATAGTTGCCAGCGTTAAATGTTATTTCGGTGAAAATATCTCCACCGCTGGCTAATCCTGTAAAACTAAGTGCATGATCGCTTTGTATAGGATCAAGCACTAGAGTTCCAGTATAGGCTCCTGCATTTTGACCAACCCATCCTGATAATGGGGTTTCAAAATCGCACGAAAATATTGTTGTTGCGTAGGTTTGGCAGAGCAACAATATAAGAATGCCGCTGATGGCAATTGTTTTCATAAAAAATTCCGCATAAAAATTTTTCCTTCATCAGGAGAGGTGCGGCCTCCAGGTTGATTGCTCATTCCGTTGATCTTCCAAACTTCAAGGTAACGAAAACATTAGCACAAGCTAATTCAATATATGCGTCCACAAATTTTTGGCTACCTACCAAGTCAACCCATCGTCAAATCCCCCATCATTCAAAGTAACCTCAGGTGGTGGGAGTGCAGAATATGCAGTGCTTGTTTTAGATTTAGAGACTGAAACTTTGTTGTATTCTTCGAGGGAGAACTCACCTTTTTGGATATAGTCATCTTTGACAGCCTCCCAACGGGCCATGGTTTCGAGATCTCCAATCTTTTTCAAACGATTGATGATGAGCTTGAGATTGCGCATAATGAGCTCGGTATTTCCACTGTTTTCTTGAATTTCCTGTGCTCTTAGTGCAATGGTATAATAGGTAGATGCGTGCAGTACTTCTCCATTGGGCGCTTCTCGGTATTTATTGGGGTCATTGGTAAAATGAACGGCAACGACACGTTCAATGGATTCTTCAATGATGCCTTTTTTAGGAATATCAAAGCTTAGGGTGCAAGTTAAAATAGCTTTTTCGCCTAGAGGTGCTGGATCAATCAAAGTACGTACCACAGCCGCATATCTACGATTGCGATCTACATTTTCAAACGAAATCACTCGAGATTGGTAAGGCATGAGTTTGATATCTGGAGAAATTTTAGCAATACCGCGAATTTCGACTCCTTCTGTTGGATCAAGTTCTACCTTGACTTTGGTTGCAATAGTATTTTGCAATGTACGCAAGCTGCGCTCGAATACTGCAATGGTCTGGCTTTCATTTTCCAATTTTTCCATGAAGCCACTGGTGAGTCGTTCCATTTCCTCACCTAGGAATTCTCTGCCAATGCCCAGGGTATCAATGTCTATGCCAGAGCAATGAAATTCATCAGCGAGTGGTAAGCATGCTTCCAAATCGTGAATTTGCCCATCGGTTAAGATGAGGAGCTTGGTCGCCATGTCTTTTTTTTGGCTTTGGAGTTCGGCTAATTTTTGTTTTGCCTTTTTTAAGGCAGGTGCAAGGTTTGTGGAACTTCGAGGATATTGGTATATCTCAGAAATCCTTGCTTTTAAGCTTTCTTGGCTGTGAGTCGGCTCTGCCCAGCAAAAAACTCGCTCTGTATTGGTAAAAGTAATGATGGAAATAAGATCATCACCTTTGAGACCATCAATGACATGAGCCCCAGCTTCAATCACGGACTGCAGCTTAGTTTTATTGGGTTCTAGCAGATCATCCATAGACCCACTAATATCCAGGATTAAGATAAAATGGGTATGGCATAAAAGACCTGGGTCAACACGCATAGTATCTTGGAGATAGGCTTCAATCAAAATATCTCGTTCCACTGGCTCAGGGGCATCTGCTTTGATGTATGGTTGCTCAATCGGGCATTTAAAGCAAAATAGAGCATGTTCATCCATTGGGCTTTACCTTTCTATAAATCTATTTTAGGAGGCAACACCAGGGTTTTTGCCTCATGCGGATTGATGGGGGCAACATAAGGGGAGGAAAGCGACCGCAATTTTTGGTAAGATTCATCTGCATTGATTGTGTCTATAAAAGTATGAATCACAATTGCAGAGAGGTTGTCATATCCACCACCAACTCGATTCACAGTCGAGATGAGAATAGTGGAGAGTGCTTTGGCATCCAATAGACGATCTTGAGCATATTGATTCAACACTGCTGCGATCCGCAACATTTGGTAATTTTCATGGCGGCTATACGACGCTTCTTGTTCAATATAATCAGGAATTCCGTCCGAGCAAATGAGAATATGTTCTCCAGAATATAAATGGGTATGACCAAAATGGATGTCCAAATGTTTTTCTTGAAAAAAATGCGCTCCAACACAGCGAGTTAACGCATCTCCGCTTTCAATAAAGCATTCATCCAACGGCATCCCAGCTACGATCCTTGTGTTTCTTTCATTATCTTCATAGTTCAATCTTTCCCAACCAAAAGCATTGATGCGGTAAATCGGGCTGTCACCCAACCAGCCAAATAAAAGAGCTTTGTCATAGATAATCCCAACAGTCACTGTACTGCCCATGATGAGGGCTTCTTGAAGTGCATTAGGATCTGCTAATTTATTGACTTCTTGGGCAATTTTTGCATTCGATTCATCAATCATGTCTTGGATGAATTCATAGCCTTTTTGTGGATTGAACTTAGCGTATTCACAGACACTTTTTCGGTTTTCTTCAGATGTGTTTTTCCACCATTTTCGAAAGGTATTTACGATCATTTTGCTGGCTTGATCACCAGTTCCAACAGTGGCAGTGGAGATGCCATCGCATAATACAAAAATACCCCATTGTTTTTTCCGTAATGTGTAAGAAGTTGTGAAAATTGCGTCTTGATTTTTGCTCAGATCATCATCACATTTTTCATATCCAATGTCGAGTGCGTATCCAGTATCCAATAGAAATGGAGCCGGACTTTCTTGTGGAAATTTTTGGATCCGTTCCAAAGCATTTTGAAATTGCTGCAAAGTTTTATATCCACGTTCTTGTGGGTTTAAAATCAATGCAGGATTCATCACAGATTCTAAATGGTCACTCACAGGATCGTATTTAGGCTCTTTGAGCGTGTCATTGATGCGAAACAATTTTAGCGTAGGCAGCCCATATTGGTATGAAAGGGAATTATAGGATAGCAAGTTACTGGATTTTGCAGACAAGAAATACATGATAGCCGCAATAATATATATTTCGGTTTGCTCTGCCCCTATATCTTGCTCAGTGGTATTCTCCCAAAATAATTCCCAAGGTATCAGGCATGCATCTAATAAGGTTTTAGAAGGCGCGCCATGCCAGCCTATATCCTTGCTTTTGAGATAAACAGCCAATTTTTTATCTTTTTCACGGCATAAAATAATATCGCTTAGCTTTACTCCACCCCATGCATAGCCCATTTGATGGATACGTCTAGCGATAATAGTCAATTGTAGGCCAATGTTAGCTATTTCTCTTGCAGTTAACAATTCGACATTTTTGCTCAGAATATAGGACAAGGCAGAAATACTACGCCATTTAGGCTCTCGTTTGATTCTGGGATAATAAATCCATAGCGTTCGCTGTTCTTGCTCTTGGAAACAAGCAAATGGCGGCTTCCAAAATTTGTCTAATAAATCGGATTGTTGCAGTAACTCATAAAACCTTAGATAACGCTTTTCTGCAGCAGAATCAAATTTTTCTTCGACCAATTCTATATAGTCACGATAGTGGTATTTGTCTTCATATCGCCCAATGGAATGCACAGCAGTATCATCTTCTCGAAATTCTTTATTCTTCCAAAGCCTGCCTTCTTGGTTATTCCAAAGCACGACTGTAAAGCTGCCAATTTCTAATTTTCTAAATCCATGTGAATAGCTCTGGTCTCTAATCCTACGTCCACAATGCTTGCAATAACCATCTTCACGTACATGACCCCATTGTCCACAATTAGCGTATGGGCATTTTTGAATGATCAGTGGCTCAGATATGATCTGACTTCCATCGGGGCTAGCTAACATTGCAACTAATTCTAAATCTACAACGTCAGATAATGCTTCTAAGTCTAATTGGCTAAGTTCTAATTGAATTCGACCGGCCGTTTCTATAAGCTCTTGCTGGTAAAGAGGAGCCTGTTGGTTATCAGTGCTCACAATTTGTAATTGGACTGGCGTTGGGCTATCCCATTGGATATCTAAACGAGATTTTAATTTGCCTTTTAAGGTTAAAGGCATCGTTTCCTCACATAAAAAATGCTGCGCAAAGCCCAAATCTCATGACTTTAGGCCAATGCACTGGGTTTATAATAGGCCCAAATTTTTCATAACTTTGATTTGCAAAGAATGAAAAATTTGAGCCGTATAAACTTTGCCTAAGTTGCTTTGAAACAATTGGTGCTGGATTTAACTCACAACTTGGGTAAACTTTAATAATCCTGCGATTTGTGAACAAATCGAGGGTTGTGAAGTTGCACGCCAATATTCTAACGTTGCAGCCCTTCTTTGGGTTCTTTTTCTTCCATTGATGTAATTTGAGCTGTCACTAAAATCAACAAATTTTGCCGATGAGAATATTGGCCACGACGAGTAGTGAAAAAATTGATCACAGGTAGATCAGAAAGGAAAGGCACGCCTGAGCTAAAATCTTGACGGCTGGCTTCAATTAAGCCGCCTAACAGCAATGTGCCTCCATCTGGAATTGTGACTGTGGTTTTGATTTTGGTCATATTGATATCAGGCAATTCAATCACAACTGTACCAGGACCTTCAGCAGAGGAAGCCAACTGTGTTTCTTGTTTTCTTAACCCACCGCCAGCTAGAATCGCAATCGTAGGCTGAATTTCCATGGTAATATACTTTCGATCGGCGCTGATAATTGGACGAACATCTAAAATCACGCCGTCTTGTACGGTTCCGACAGTCGGGTCAGCAATTGTTGATTTGGTCGCGATTTCAACTTCATAATCTTGTACATAAGCATATTGCTTAACAATCGTGACATTAGCACGTTGCGTGTTGAATACCGTAAGTCGTGGTGCTGTAAGCAAGTTGCTTCTGGAACGTTTGCGGACGGCTTTTAAAATCATTTGCAATTCTACATCATCAATATATGCCATCTGCATGGAAAGTCCGCCTGTGCTGCGGAAAGTACTGGTACCTAAGGTTTGATCAAAGATATTTTCCAAACGTTGTCTGGTTTCCACATCATCTTTGTATTTGTAATACAAACCTGCGCCGCGGCCTGTACCAACATACTCATCTGTACCAAACACAACATCATCCATTTTTCTAAAATCATAGCCAGTTCCAACATCGCCTGGTTTTAAGGCACTTTGATCTCCTTGTTGGTCTGGATCATCTGGGGTAGTTTCGGCAACTTCTTTACCAGTGGTTGATGTTGCGCCTAAGCTTCTCCAATCAACGCCGACATCTTCTAAGAAATCATCGCTGACTGTTAAAAAACGTGCTTCAATTGTCACCAATAGGCCGGTTGCTTTACGTAAGTCATTGAGCAAAGATTCAATTTGTTTGTGCACGCTTACAGTCTGACGAATGATTAAGGTTCCATGCCGGACATCAATGGAATTGGTATCGCTGTCCCAGGTTCCCTTCGCGATATTTTCTTTAATTAACGTTGTAAGTTGTTCTTCTGTGATAGTCGTAGCCGGCCGTCCTGCAGCCTCTGGTACGTCCATTCTTGCGCCAACAGTTTCTACCTCAGTACCTTTACGCGCTGTTAAATCAATATCAATGGCTGGAAAGTCATTGAGCTTGCCAGTTAAGTCACGAACATTGTAAAGTCTGAGTTGTGGCTTTTCTACCATGCGTTTTTTGGTAGAGATAATAAGCACCCCATTGGAAATTTTATAAGCCAATCCTTTGGGTGTTAAAATCCAATTGAGGATTGAAGTAAGTTTCAACTTGGTAACAGTAAGGTCAACCTTTAGGGATTCTTCGTCTGCAAATTCTTTGTATACTTCAGGGTCAATGATGATATTGATGTTGGTCGTGGTTCGTAAAAATTCAACGACTTCTCGAAGAGGAGCTTCTGTAAAATCCATGCTTAGGGATTCAGTTTCCAATCTGGATTGAATTTGGCGGTCTTGAGGTGATTCTTCTTCTTTCGCTAGTTCCATGGTCTTACTACCGCGTTTGGAAACTTCTTTCCATGCCTCATAGCTTGGGAATTGGATGATTTCATGCATAGGCAAGAAAGCTACATCCACTTGCTCAAAGATTTTTTTCCATTCTTCGATATACTGAGCTCGATTTTGTTCTATCACTTTAGCATGGCGAGCTTGACGAATTACTTCTAGCAATCGGCCGGCTTGTTTGTTTTCTGGATCCAACAAAATAACTTGGTTGCAAAAATTTTCAGCAAGGTCGTATTTTTCTTGTTCAAAAGCAATATTCGCTTGCCGGAATAGATTGCGCACTTGTTCTTGCAACGTTTTGAGGCGAGCTTGCTCTTCTCGACGAGCTTGCTCTTCTGCTTCCATCATTTTTTGCTTTTTCAAATCTTCTTGGTATTGAAGATTTTCTTCTTCTGCACGTTGGATCATAAAATCCAGTTGGCGACCTTTTCCTTCCAAATCTGCAACATGGTAGGGAAGCCAACGTAGGATTTCTTTGGCCTGTTTAAACATAGCGATTGATTCAGGATACTTCTTATCTTTCCACAATCTTTTGCCTTCTGCGATGCGATTATCCACTTCCAATTTGGTTTGTTCGATCTTGACCTGGACCATCTTCACAGCTTCATCCATTTGCTCTGCGACTTCGTCTGCTCGGAACCCAAGTTTTTGACCGTATACTCGCTTCAGCAATAAAGCATCTTTATTTTCCGGCTCGAGTTTTAATGCTTCTAACACAAATTGATATGCATCTTGGTATTTTTCTTGTTCAGCGTAATTTTGGGCAGATTTTAGATAATTTTGCACCAAGAAGTGCTGCTGTTCTTGCCGCACTTTTTCTTGTTGTACTTTTTCTGCAAATAGTGGATCTTCAGGTACATCAGCAACTGTAGGTGCCACAGGACCCGGTTGCGGGGCTGGAACTTGCAGCACAACTTCTGGAGTTGTCTGGGGCACTGTCTGAGGTTCGTCTGCAGGCTTCTGCAATGCCTCTTGTTTCTGAGGTTCTTCTGCAGTAGATGGTTGGGTAGTGCAAGAAGCAGCGAAAACCATTAAACAGGCAAAAAAACATAAAAAAAGTTTCTTAGCAAAGAACAATATCCTACTTTGATCTTGCATATTTTTGCGCAGTTATGTTGGCAACTACGCCCTCCATAAAAAAATTAGCGCGAGAACCACGCCCTTCGCGGGCCTTTTGGGCGGGGTATTGATCAAATAATAATCATACAATTTACCCAAGTTGCTAGCAACTAGGGTACAACATTGAAATTTTCCTGATTCTAACGAATTTTGGGAGTGCCCAAGAAACATCCAAAGAGCGTCTGCTGGAATTGGCGAGAATGAGCAATGTTTTCTTGAGTTGCCGTTGGTTCTCCCAACAAAGGTTATAATACGAAATTTTCTTTATTTTAGATCATCCATGCTTAGATTGCAAGGCAATTTTTGACACTTCTATAAAAAATATCAAAACTTATACTTGATTTTTGGTTAAATTTAAGGAACCTTATATGGTGTTGACGGCACCCGAATGGATGGTTAAATGTTTTTGGTCTTTTTTGGATTGAATCAACTAGGAAAGGAAACCTTTGGAATGCCAAAACATCTTGTTATTGTTGAATCTCCGGCGAAAGCCAAAACTATTCAAAAATTTTTAGGCAAAGATTATGAAGTTACAGCATGCATGGGTCATGTACGTGATTTACCAAAAACTAAATTAGGCATTGATTTAGAGCATGATTTTGAACCTAAATATTTAATTTTACCAGAAAAAAATCGACTGATTAAAGATTTGGTGCAACAAGTAGCAAACGTTGAAACAGTCTTTTTAGCAACAGACTTAGATCGAGAAGGCGAAGCCATCGCATGGCATCTTGCGGAATCTTTAAAGCTAGACCCTTCTAGATTTTCCCGCGTTATTTTTAATGAAATCACCCGAAATGCAATTCAGGCAGCGTTTCAAAAACCATTGCAATTACAGATGAGCAAAGTACATGCACAACAAGCAAGAAGAATTTTAGACCGAATTGTTGGATATCAATTATCCCCGTTGTTGTGGAAAAAAATTCTTCGTGGACTTTCTGCTGGCCGTGTGCAATCTGTGGCAGTTCGTTTAATTGTAGAGCGAGAGCAAGAAATCTTGGCATTTCAATCTGAAGAATTTTGGAAGATCATAGCCCAACTATGCCCCATAGAAATGCCAAAAACTCATTTTGAAGCAGAGCTTAAAAAAATTAAAGGAGAAAAAGCAAAGATCAGTAATGAAGAAGCTGCTAAAGCATTGGTCGCAGATATCCAAAAGCAGCATTTTGAGATACAGCAAATCATACGCAAGGAAAAACTAGAGAAAGCAGGACCGCCATTTGCCACTAGTCAATTGCAGCAACAAGCTTCTATTCAATTAGGCTTTAGCACCAAGCATACGATGATCATAGCTCAACAATTATACGAAGGATTGGACATAGGCACGGAAGGCCCTGTTGGTCTAATCACTTACATGCGTACAGATTCATTCCAAGTATCTCAAGAAGCTATACAAGAGTGTCGTCAATTCATTGGGCAAAACTATCCGCCCAATTATCTTCCAGATAAGCCACAGCAATACACGAATAAAAAAGCTCAGGGAGCTCATGAAGCCATACGCCCAACATCGGTTTTTCGGACTCCACAGCAATTAAAAACATACTTAAACCAAGATCAATATAAGTTGTATAAATTGATATGGGAAAGATTTATAGCAAGTCAGATGGCTCCTGCATGTTTTGCGCTCACAACAATTATTATCCAAGCTGGGGATTATGAACTGGAAGCCAAAGGCCGGCAAAT
>JAKLHB010000194.1 GCA_022710345.1 Planctomycetota bacterium | reverse complement strand
CAAAAGCAAAAACACCAGCAAAAGCTAGCCCGGCAAAAGCAAAAACACCAGCAAAAGCTAGCCCGGCAAAAGCAAAAGCTAGCCCAGCAAAAGCAAAAACACCAGCAAAAGCAAAAGCAAAAACACCCGGTTCGTGCAAAATGCCTAGCAAGCCTAGCCAGCCAAAAGCTAAAAAAGTAAGCAAAGCTCCAGTAAAAGCGGCTAAGCCGACAAAAGCGACTGGTTCCAAAGCAAAACCAAGCGCTAAAAAAGCCAAAACAGGCAAGTAAGCCAATCTCAACCCAAAGTCAGCTTAACAATTCTGAGTAGGGGCGGCCACAGGGTTGGCAAGTGTAGGTTTCTTAGAGCGGTTGTTATTTGATGATCATGTCTGACACGCATAACATCAAGGATTGATCATGTTATTCGAGTGTAGGGGCGACCGGCCGGTTGCCCCTACATCCACATACGAACGACGATCATTTTAAATAGACATAACATAATGCTGTCCAAAATATTATGCGTGTATATGAAAATTGAGCTTTCACGAAAATGAACTAAAAACCTACATTTGCCAGCGGCCACAGTCGCCTCTATTGGACGAAAGGAACCAGGAGAAGGATGAGAGCAATCACATTTTTTTTAGGCCCCATAGGATGGATTCTCAGAATATTTTGGCGCATGTTCCGACGCTATTGGGTAGTTTTGTTAATCTTGCTTTACCTATTTCGAGGGCCGCTTTTCTCCAAGCCTCTGGCGCGTTTTTTAGAGAAGCAGTTCGCAAAACGTGGGGTTGCGGTGCGGATTCAGGGTGTCCAAGGAACGTATGTAACAAATATTAGTATCCGAGGAATTGAAGTTGAGCCTAATGATGTCATAGAAAAGTGCAAGATTGAGAAGCTTTCCTTTTCGTATAACTTGCTAGCGCCATTGTTTGGCCGACGTATTTTTCAAAAAATTCAGGTGGATCAGCCTGATTTAATCATCAGGAAACCAGCATCTCCAGAAGCATCCACAGCTCAACCGCTGCTTCCAGATTCTAAGCCTAAATCCTCATTCTCTGATATTGATTGGGGCCTTATTTTAGAAAATGGTCCAAATATTCAAATCACAGATGCAAATTGCATCTATTCGCAAGAGTCTCAACGAATTGAGATTTCTAAATTTCATTGGAAAACCGATCCACAAGCTGGACAGATTGCATTTGAAAAATTACTCCTCCAGCCCAAGGATGATAAAGCTAAAATCTTCCAAGATGTTCATATTGCATGGCAGCTTCAACAGCGAATTTTGACCATTTCAGAAGCTAAAATCAGGGTGCCTGGTTATCCTAGTGCATTTGTGCTACCAAAAGCATTGGAAATAGACTTAAGCCAGCAAAAAGTTAGCCTTGGAAAATTAGATATTCCATTGCCAGGCGGTGCTTCCTTAAAAGGCAGCATTGATTTTGAACAAGGTTGTTTTTTGCAACTGGATCATTTGTCCATTGCTTTTGAAGAAATCACGCCTTTAGTAGAGATGGTCTATACACCTACCAATCCATCCTGCCAAGCCTCCCTGCAATTATATTTCCTCTTAGATTGGCCTAAATGGGACATACGCGAGCTAAAAGGTTGTTTGGGGCTTGCTATTCAACGCAATCCTCAACAAGTTCCCTGGTCTAAAGCCAATTTAGTGCGTGGCGAATTTTCCACAGAACTTTGGATTGAAGATATGGAATTGCTTTGTGCCATACTGAGTTATTTCTTCCCTCAAGTGAAGGATTACCCAATATCTGGGCCACTGACTCTACAGCAACAGTTTAACCCTGATTTAGAAACTCAGCAAATTCAAAGCCAAGGTAAATTATATAGCAAGTCTTTGAAAACAAATTACTTTGAACCACGTGAATTCCAAAGTACATGGACATGGAACAGCCAAATCCCAAAAAGTACCTTTGCCTTGCCAACGGCTGATTTTAGGCTTGGTGCAACTCAATTGCACCTCCAAGGCGATGCAGATTGGCATAAAAGCACCATTGCTGTAAATTCCCAAGGCACGTTGCAAGAATTACGGCTTGCAGAATGGGCCAGATTTTTCCCCAAGGTTCAGATCCAAGGTTCATTGGATAGCCAATGGCAAATGCAAGCAGAAGTACCAAAGTCTAAGAGACCAGACATTGCCCAAAGCAAAATACAGTGGCAGCAATCTGTCCAAGCTCGTAACCTACAATTCGACCGCTATTCTTTACCAGAGGCCCGTTGCAACTATACATTTTCCATTCAAAGTCAAAGTTGTGATCTTTCTAAATTTAACCTGGAATTGCCCAACATCCAGATGAAGGGGCAGGGAAAGATTCATCTTGGACTGCCGATCCAAGGTCAATGCAAAGTGGAGATCAATATTCCTTCGATCGAAGCTTTATGGAATACGTTGGGGCTACCACCAATCCCCATTTCAGGCGGCTGCACGATCAATATAGAATTGGACCAATTTTCTTGGGACCAACAAGCATGGCATTTCCAAGGCAAAATCGCCATATCCTTGCGGCATGGAAAACTGAAAGGTCTGGCTTTTGAGAGTATCAAGACTTCTATTGTCTTTGATGCCAGCCCCAATTTATTAAATATTCCTTCCGCAACCATTGCCTGGGATAAGATTCCGATATTCCAAGGCCAAACTAAATGGGCACCAGGTCCAAAGCAAAGCTTTGTGAAACTAAAAACCTATCTTCCCAAAATCCAAAACTGGCTGGCTCCTTTTATTCATACAAAAAGTCCAATGCCGACTGGAAATCTGGAAATTGGAGTAGAAGCATCTGGAACATGGCCTGATATCAAAATGCTACCAGCAGATATACAAGCCAAACTGGGATTAAAGCTCAGTCCTGGACAATATGATCAATGGAAATACAGCAAATTGAGCGCAGAGATTCAGGGTACCCTGGCCCAAAAGCAAGTCGTAATACAACAAGCACAGATCCAATGGGACAAAGCACTAACGATTCAATTCAAAGGCAAAACTAGTTTAGAAAAGCATGAAATCAGTGAGGCCCAAATTCAGTGCACTATCCCTGCAATTGCTTCTTGGGTTAAACCATGGGAAATACCCATCCAAGGAACACTACAAACCAAGCTCAAAATCAATGGGCCTATCCCGTATGACTGGAAATTTAGCGAAGCACAAAAGCCCAATGTCGTCTGGGATATACTTTGTACCAAGGCCAGGTTCTATGGTCGAGAGGCATCTCAAATTCGATGTGCAGGAAAAGCACTCGTAGATTCCCAAAAAATTGAAATACCAGACCTTTTGCTTTGGCTCAACAAGGAAAAAGTTTGGCAAGCTCAGGCTCAATGGAATAGCACAGATCAAACTTTTGCTTCAAAAGGCACGATACAAATAGCTTCTGTGGCCCAATATTGGCCGCTCATGATGCCCCAAAGTGAAATTCCTTGTCCATTGCAAGGTAAATGGAATATGGCCTATCAAATCCAAGGCCAGGTTCCCGATACACAGCACGCTCAGCCCAAACTAGCCGGGAATATTCAATGGGAATTGCAGGATGGTCAAGTCTCTGTCCCTCTTGGCAAAGAGATGTTGGAGCAAAAATACCAGAGGATCCAGCAAGATTGCAGCTTTGAGCTCACACCGCAGAAAGTAGAAATATCAAAATTTAGCTTAAACTGGGACCAAGATTGGCAAATACAAGCCCAGGCAAAATTAGATCAGACTCCTGGCGAAGATTCGCATTGGCAAATGACAATCTCAGGCAAGCAGCCAGGAAAATATTTAAGCTTATGGATTGCTCCTGCTCAATTCCAAACTGAGCAAATGGAACTAGCCATCCAAGGCAATGGCAAATTACAACCTCAGCAAATGGAATTTACCAACCAACTGAGGCTGACATGCACGAAAACCCGATGCCTCAATCGCTACACATTTCCTAAAATCAATTTAGTGAGCCAGGCAGAGTGGAAAGACAATTGCTTGACTATCTCATCTTTTAATATCCAAGAAGCAGGCCAAAACTTTTTGGAAATTCGAGCACAATGGATGGGATGGACCAAAACTACCTTTGGCGGCACTCTCCAAGCCCATTTGCCTAAAATTCGATACCAAGACTTTGTTGTCCGAGATATGCACCTGAACTTAGACATCAATCCCAAAGCCATATCTTGGGAAAGCAAAGCCAGATTAGGCGGCGGAAATCTTGCGTTCAAAGGTAAAGTTGGGCATCAAGACTGGGTTCCTGATGAATTTTGGATGAATATGCAAGGCGAACGTGTGCTCTTGATGCGGACCGAAGAAATATATTGCCGGGCCACTTTAAACTTGGAATTGCAAGGCAAGCTCAAAAAATCGCAAGAAAATTGGGAAGTCAAGGGCAAATGCACAGGCCCTATTGAAATCACAGATTTAGAAATTCACAAAGGAATGTCTCTGGAACAAGCACCAGAGCGAGTGAGTTTTTACCCAAGTCTTGAAATTCCTGGAATAGACATTGCACTGGATGTGCCGATTCAATTTTCGAAAATAAAGATTGAAAATAACATTGTTAACATCTTGACACAAGGTAAATTAAGCATTCAAGGGACATTAGCACAGCCAGAAATTCAAGGGTGGTTTAAGACCCAAAGTGGAAAACTCATACTCCCTCAAGGGATCATGAACATTCGCGAATGCTTGATTCGATTTCAGCCAGAAGACCCATTGGTTCCTTATTTACAAATTAAGGCAGAAGCCCAAGTCAGAGATTTTCGTATTTTGGTCGTGATTCAAGGCAGATGGGGAGATTTATCTTTGGAATTCTCATCCATGCCACCACTGCCACAAGAAGACATCATCATGCTCTTGATGACTGGTGCCACACGCAATGAACTCCAGACTGCTGCTGGTGAAAAACTCAAGGAAACAGGCTCATTCATCTTAATGCAGCAATTGCTGGCTTCTGTTGGATTAGGTGGCTATGTATCTGCCCATATCACTGAAGAAAGCGCGAGCATCACAATCACGCCACCTGAATGGAATGGCTTTGCCATAGAAGGCAAGGTATCCAAAGGAAACAAAATGCGCTTTCGTCTAATTTATCGTCTTGAATATAAATAATTGCCTTGCATGCTCTGGAGAAACAGCAATGACAGTCTCCCAAAAAATATGGCGTACTTTGCTTGCGGCAAGAGCTAATTTATCATATTGAATATAAATAATTGCCTTACATGCTCTGCAAGGCATTCTGGAGAAACAGCAATGACAGTCTCCCAAAAAATATGGCGTACTTTGCTTGCGGCAACAGCATTCTTTTTTCTAATGGCTTCCTATTATGCTATTCAACCAACGCATAGCTCGATTTTGCTAGCGCACATTGATGCTCGATATTTTCATTTATTTTATTTACTCAATGGAGTGGTGACTTTAGGAGGCGTATTTTTATACAACCATTGTGTGAGCCTCTTTTCCAGGACCCATTTTATTCGTTTGGTCTTTGCGGTGATCATTGGGTTATTGATCCTATTTTGGGGGATTTTTTCCTTTTTGCTGCCTATGAGAAATCAAGTATTTGCTGCATTGGACACAACCGACACTGGTTGGTGGCGAATGTTTACGTGGGATACCTTCATCAATTTGGTGGTGATCATCTACCATCTCTTCATTCGCACCTACATTCTGTTTTTCACTGCCATGTTTTGGTCATTCAACCATGAGCAACACCATTGGAAAGAAGCCAAATGGCTATATCCGTATATTTTCCTAGGCGGGCAAATTGGAGTGATTGTTGCTTCTTATTGGGCTAAATTGCTGAGTAAAAAAATTGGGTCCTATCAGCTTGCCTGGCTCTGCATGGGCGGTTTGGTGGTATTTTGGATATTCATTGAAATTCTGAAATACTTTGATCCCGAATACCACCAAAATCCACAAAAAAAACTCCCACAAACAGGGATTTCTAAAGATGTGGGAATTTTTCGCACGAATCGCTATGCTTTGTACTTGGCTCTTTTGGTTATCTTTGCAACGTATGCAGTCGGGCTATGTGATTATCAATACAAAATGCTACTTCGGGCACAAATACCAGACCGTGACGACCAAACCCAATTCCTTGCATCCAACAACATCATCATGGGATATGCAAACATCGCTCTGAGCATTATCCTCGTCCCACTCTTGCTGAATATCTTGGGCCCTGCTCTCTCGATTCTGATTTTTCCTTTAGCAATTTTGGCCACAGCAGCCTGCTTTATCATGGGCATGGATATTTATACAGCAGCCTGGTTTGCCATTACCGTATCTTCTCTAAACTACACCTTATACCAGGTAGGCAAAGAATTATTTTACCTTCCCACAGATTCCATCACCAAATATAAGGTAAAAGCATTCTGCGACATCTTTGGATATCGCTTAGGAGATGTCCTAGGATGGGGGACAATCAGTGTCTATTTGTTTTTTCAAGGCGGGATAGCACTTATCTTTATGCCAGAATTATGCTATTTGCTCATTGCACTCACCAGCCTATGGATCACCACCCTGGCCAAGACAGACACACAGTATCAACAGCATATCCAACGAAACACCTGATAGATACAATATTCTAACATTTTTTTGTTTTTGTAAACAGTTGGATAGTGGAATCAGGCAATACATAAGACAATCCGTAGCCAAGGCTTTATGATAAGCAAGCATAATATAAAATATTACAATATGTTATACTCGCTTATCAAAAATAAACCCAGTGGCTACGGATTTTTTTGTACGAGATTGGCAATCATGGTGTCGCCAACTCGTGTATAATATTGAAGGCTGTGCGCCGAGTGCGGCTGCAAGATCACAATAATTCCTTCACTTTTCAGTGAGAAAGGATGTTGTATGACTGAAACAGAAAAAGCAATTGCAGAAATTTGGGCTTTGTTCAGGGAGACGGACAAGAAAATGCAGGAGACGGATCGAAAAATCCAAGAGCTAAGTAAAAATGTAGATCGTGTTACCAAAGAGCAAGAAAGCCTCAAAGCCAAATGGGGCAGGTTTGTGGAATATATTCTTGCACCTGGAATTCCAGAAGCTTTTCAAGAAAGAGGGATTCCTATTCACAAAATTTCTCAGCGTGTCAAAGCTAAATTGCCTGGACAAGGTGAGCTGGAAGTAGATATTTTAGGTATCAATGAAGAGTATGTCTTGCTGGTGGAAACCAAAAGCACTCTGGGCAATGAGGATGTCAATACGTGCCTGGAAAATTTAAGCAAATTCAAAAGCTTCTTCCCAGAATACGCCAACCGAAAGCTGATTGGGGCCGTTGCAGGAATCGAAATCACAGGCAATGCTGACCGGTATGCGTATCAGCAAGGGCTGTTTGTCTTAGGCCAATGTAAAGATAATGTCGTGATCCAAAATGATGAAAAATTTCGTCCTAAAATCTGGTAGATCCAGCATGAAAAAACACCATACAGAAAAACCTCCGCTTTCTTAGATGATTCTGGAGAAAGCGGAGGTTTCTTTATCTGGTAGATCCAGCATGAAAAAACACCATACAGAAAAACCTCCGCTTTCTTAGATGATTCTGGAGAAAGCGGAGGTTTTCTTTATAAGTTACAACGCAGCACAGGTGAACGAGCAGCAGTTACTTCATCAAGCCTTGTGACAGGCGTGAGGTACGGCGCTTCTTGCAATTTCCAAGGTTCTTCTTGGGCTTCTTGCACGATCTGCTTCATCGTTTCAATGAAGAAATCCAAGGTTTCCTTGTTTTCGGTCTCTGTTGGTTCGATCATCAATGCTTCTGGCACAATCATAGGGAAATAAATCGTTGGTGGATGGATATTGAAATCCAAAAGGCGCTTTGCAATATCAAGTGCACGAATTTCAAATTGCTTGAGATTGCTCGCAGAAAGCACACATTCGTGCATGCAAATTTGATCATGCGGCACTGTAAACAAAGGTTTTAGATGGTGGAAAATATAGTTTGCATTGAGCACAGCCATCTTGGCTACATTCGCCAGCCCTTCCTTGCCCATACGGCGGATATAAGCATAGGCACGCAAAATAATACCAGTGGATCCTAAGAATCCACGAGTTCTGCCAATGCTATGCTTTGGCATAGCCAAACGATATTGCCCATGTTCTTGAACAACCAAAGGGCCTGGAAGGAAATCTTGTAATTGTGCTCTTACAGCAATTGGGCCTGATCCTGGGCCGCCGCCACCATGAGGTGTTGAGAAAGTCTTGTGCAAATTGTAGTGCATGACATCAATCCCAAAAGATCCAGGACGAGCAATGCCTACCAAAGCGTTCATATTGGCACCATCCATGTAAACCAAGGCACCAGCTTCATGCACTTTGCGAGTGATTTCTAAGATGTTTTCCTCAAATAACCCTAATGTATTTGGATTGGTGATCATCACAGCCGCAACATCGGAAGAGAGATTTTCTTCCAATGCCTTTAGCTCAAGCAATCCATTGCTTCCAGATTTAATGGTCTTGACTGTATAACCACAGATTGCACAACTGGCTGGGTTAGTGCCATGTGCAGAATCCGGAATTAAAACGATCTTTGGATCTCTGCCATGATAGCGATGATAGGCTTTGATTACCATAAGGCTTGTCAGTTCACCATGCGCACCTGCTGCAGGCATCAGGCTCACTTGGCTTAGCCCAGAAATATCACGCAGATAATTCTGCATTTCATAGAAAACTTCCAACATGCCTTGAACATCTTCGAGAGGTTGATACGGATGCAATTTAGCAAATCCAGGCATACCTGCTGCGAACTCATTCACCTTAGGGTTATATTTCATGGTGCAAGAGCCTAATGGATAAAATGCAGTGTCCACACCCATATTGCGCCTGGAAAGTGCAGTGAAATGCCGCACAATCTGCAATGAATCTAGTTCAGGCAGCCGGGCTGGTTCAGCACGGATATACTGACTCGGAATTAATTGATCCACAGGCACTTCTGGCACATCTAAAGCAGGAAGTTCATACGCACAACGACCAGGCCGCGAAATTTCAAAAATCAGAGGCACTTGCGGCTTGGGTGGTTCTTCTTCCGTAGTTTCTACTGGTTCATTGCTTTTATCAGTGTTCATATCAAAAAACTTTCTTTAAGTGAAAATTCTTCTAACCAATACAAGTTTCTTTCAATATAGCAAATCTTACACAAATTCGCAAGTTCTTTTCATTTTTATAACAAAATCCGTGAGAGGCAGTTATAGCTGTCTATATAAATGGTGGCAAAGGACAAACATATTATCATTATCATAAATTGGCCTTGCTATGCTGTTGAATGTATTCTTGTACTTTTGGGCTTTGCTTATACGGCGTGAGTTGTGTACCAAG
>JAKLHB010000193.1 GCA_022710345.1 Planctomycetota bacterium | reverse complement strand
TGCGTAAATTTTCATCTTCAATTTTACGAGAAACTCCTGAGCGTTTGATAGAAGGCATCAAAACAATATATCTACCTGGAAGAGAAAGATATGTAGTTAATGTGGGTGCTTTATTTCCAATACCTTCTTTAGTGATTTGGGTGAGGACTTCTGTACCTTTAATCAGTAAATCTTGGATTTTTTTCTCTTTTTTTCGTGGATGAGAATTTTCGCTTCCTGTCATGTTGCCATAGACAGGCATGACATCGGAAACATGCAAAAATCCATTCCGTCCTTCTCCAATATCAACAAAAGCAGCTTGAATAGATGGTTCAATATTGACAACTTTTCCTTTATAAATATTGCCAACATGGCCAAGAGAAGATGTTCGCTCAATATAAATTTCTTCCAGACGATTACTATCTACAATTGCAATGCGACTTTCTTCCGGTTCTATTACATTAATGAGCATCCTTTTTGTCATACATAAATAACCTTAAACGCTCTAAAATCTATACTTTGCAAATAGGGATTAGAGTCAAAGTTCGTGTGATTTGAATCAACGCATCATCATTCAATGGGATATTTAATAATTCTAAAAATTCCCATACAGAGATACTTCCTTCTGGACAAAGCTGCGTCTTCAGCTCTAACGTAGTTTGCGCAGTATTCTGATGTAGAATTTTGCACTCAATAATATAGGGGCGTATATTTACTCTTTTAGAATTTCGTGATCGGATGATCCAGATTTCCGAAGATTGGAGCAAAGAAATGATTTGAGATTCCTGCACAACATACGAAACCTGGATCTGGTATGTGGCAAAGACAAAATATTTTTCGCGTTTTTCAATTTTTTCTGACATGGCAATTTGAAACCCAGACGGCAAGCATTGGCCGATTGCTTTTGAAATTGCGGCAGGTTCAAACTCCTGCGTCAAAGTTAAGTCAATCGGCTCTCCGTTTGATGCAACGCCAACTGGCAAAGATGAATGATAAGAAATTTTCATTCTTGGGTTAAATTCCCCAGAAAGGCCAATCGGAATGCCGGAACGGCGTATAGCTTGCTCTAAGATCAAAGCAACATCGAGTTGCGAAAGGTATCTAGTTTCTTGTTGCCGCGTCAACCAAATGCGGTATTGCATAGAATAGACTTAACAAAAATGT
The DNA here is from genome assembly GCA_022710345.1 of Planctomycetota bacterium. Classification (GTDB taxonomy): domain Bacteria; phylum Planctomycetota; class Uabimicrobiia; order Uabimicrobiales; family JABWCH01; genus JAKLHB01. Next base: position 8,213 of record JAKLHB010000193.1, on the reverse strand, counting down.
GTTCCAAGGTTAATCCAAAGTTAATCCAAGGAACACATCTTTTCCTGGACAGAGGATTTACTTGACTTCTTCATCAGATTGCCAGATGGCTTCGTATTTCGCTCGTTTTTGCTCTGTTTTGCTTTTGACAGTGGCACGAATCTTTTCTGTGGTGTCTTCTGCGGACTGAACTAGCCGTGGTGTGATAAAAATAAACAAATCTTCTTTTTCTTTATTGACTTGTTTAAATTTGAAAAAATATCCTAGGAAAGGAATATCTCCGAAGAATGGGACTTTGCGCACTGTTTCTGTTTGACTGATTTTAAGTAATCCACCTAATACAGCAGTTTGCCCATTTTCCAAAATCATATGGGTGACTACGACCTGTTGGGTTACTTCAGGTAAATCAATTTGAGAATTCGCTCCACCGCCAGCTTCAAAACGGTTAAATCCCGGAATAGGAGAAGTATTACCAGTCAATTGATCATTGGAAGGAATGACAGTGAGTTGAACTTTATTGGTACCAGGTATGACATGCGGAACAACCAAGATTTGAAAGCCTTCGCGAGCAGGTGAGTTCTCTGACTCTTTGATTTCCACAGACGGAACGCCATTTTCATTTTGCACAATTTCTGTGCGTGCAAAAGAAATGGACCGGCCTACGAAGATGGTGGCTTCATGATGATCCAAAGTGATAATTTTAGGGGCTTGAATTACTTTGCTCTTGAGATCTTTTTTCAAAAGGCGTAATGTAAAGTTTGTCTGCGAAAAATCCAAGGTTCCAAATTTTACAGGCTCAGTGACCGCGTTGCTCACATCATCATCATTTGGAAAACCTGTATCATCCAATTGAGACTGGGGAACCGCTGCAATGCTATCTTCCCAGCCGCCTCTGCCTAAAGTAAAAGGAAGTCTGGTGGCCATACTGCCAAAAGATTGGCTAATACGTACACCATCGTCACCAATATCAACACCAAAATCAAAAATATCGCTATTGGTAGTGCGGATGAATTTGATGTCTAAAAATACTTGTTTGGGCTCTTGATCCAATTCTTGTATGATTTGAGCCATTTTATCAATCTGTGGTTTTACATCTGTGATGACTAATGTATTTGTAGCATCATCGTAATTAATTTTGCCTTTGCCAGGTGTAACCACTGCTTCTAGTGCACTGAGCAAACTGAATCTAGAAACTTGGACACCTTTGCCTAAATCTTCGGCTTTTTCTTCGCGTTTGATAAAATATTCAGATTTCATCTGTGCTACATAGACAGATTTAGGCCGTACAAATCGTAGCTTAAAAATGCGGGTCTCAAGCTGGGTCTCAATTTCTTGAGGTGGAACAACTCTTAAAATTCGACCTTCGCTTTCTTGCACAATCACATAGCCACGTGTTTTAATAATGGATTCCAATGCTTCTTGCCAAGGAACGTTTTTCAAACGCAGAGAAATGGTACCTTTTACTTGTTCTGAGATCACGATGTTTCGGTTGGCTATGGTTGCAATATGGTTGATAATATCTCGAATATCCGCACCTTCAAATTCCATGGTTACTGTGGGAGGTTTGGATACTTTAATAATTTGATTACCTAAGTCTTCAACTAAGCAACTATGCTCTTTAGCAATAATCTCTAAGACACGCTTCCAGGGAATTTGGGTCAAATGAATGGTTACACTGATGTCTTTGATTTCTTCATCATAGATGATATTCTGTGCAGTTTGTTCCCGAATATATTCAATGATTTCAGCGAAAGATTGTTCTCGGACATCTATGGAAATCAATTCCTCGCGAATCTTAGCTATTGCATCATCTTGTTGAGAATGAATTGGATAAGAAAAAAGTGTAAGCAAAACTAAAATTGCCCAAATACGATAGGCATAAACCATGAAATCTCTCCTTACGAGTTAGTCTCGTCCTTCCATCATAGAAAAATACTTTGCTTCAAGGCAGGGAATATCCTTCACGCATTGTAAAGCCCTGCCTTAAAGTCAATGCTAAGAGGTACTGTAGCAAAAAAATTAAACTTCGTCAAGAAAAAAGCATAAGCTAAGTAGGCCAGCTTTTCTGTTAATTTTCCACAGGTTTTTTGGTATCTTTGACCTCTGGTTTTGCTTCTTTCGGTTTATCGGTGAGCCGTTTAAAACGAATTGGAACGGTCTCTTCTTTATAACGCAGCACAACACCCTGCTCTTGGATATCATGTACTACAAACCCCATCATGACAATATCATTCCTTTTGACCAATTGTTTGTTAATAAAGGCAATGGATAATTCTGGCTTTTCTGCCATGTAAATTATGCCTTGCAATTTGAGTTTGCTTGCCATCTGAATGATTTTGATTTGGGTTTCAGCCTTGGAATACATTATTTCCAATTGTTTTCGAATGGTTTCTAGCTCAGGGATTTTGCTTTCTAAATTGATGAAATCTCGGAATTGAGGCATGAGTTCATTATGAATTGCCAAGATTTTTTCAAAAAGCTCTTGGGAACCTTTTTCTTTACCTTGCTGGTAGAGATCCTCCATTTCTTTGATTTTTTTCTTGCCTAAGACAACCAATTGTTCAGCTTTATCTTGCTCTTTGGCTGCGTTGATCGCTTCTTTCCAATCTTTCAGCTCTTTTTTCATTTGGCTGACTTTTTCTCCGAATACATTTTGTGGGTCGTTTCCTTTGGTGATCTGCAAACTCATCAATTGTTTTTCATATTCGTTTTTGATCAACGCATTTTGCAAATCAACCCAGCTCTCAGCCACTGCCAATTGGTGCAAGAAATTTCGAATATTTTGCAATTTTTCTATTTCTACACGTAGTTGCTCTTGAAGTGGTGGGGGCGGAATTTTTTCTTCCCTGATTGCATCATCGATGGCACGCAACGCTCTACGTAAAACTTGTTCTTTGTCAAACGGATTCCGACGATTTCGTGTGATGAAATAGATATCGCGGGAGCTCCATTGTTTGGTCTCTACGTCCAATTTTTCCTTAGCTTCTGCTGATGGCTCATATTTATCGTCCAAATAACGGGCTACTTCTTGATCCAATGGAAGATCGCCAATATATGTAAAACTTACTAGGGTAAGTTCTACGTTCATCTCTGGATTGGGCGCGCCATCTTTGTTTTCTTGTACAGAGCCAATTCTAATTTCTTGAATGCCATAAAAGCGTTCATCATTTTCAATCATATTTAATAATTGAACTAATTGGTCAAAGTTCAATGTAACACTGGCCATATATTGTGTTTCCACATAAGGTATGGAAGCATTTGCTGGTTTCTGGATAGGTTTAGGCGCGGCTAGTTTGCTTTTCATGCTTCTAGGATCAGCTTCAATTTCTGGGGTCTCAATCATAACTTCTTTGGATCTGAAGCTCTTCCAAGGTTTAATGCCTTTTTCGAGACGAAATTTATCCAATTTAGCGTAAAAATTGACAGACTCTTGTTTATTTGGCAACATATTTTGGAAATAGCGATACTTTTGTTGAAGTCCCCACAAATCAGCTTTCAGGTCTGGGATTTCTTTTTTCTTTTGCTCCAGAAGCTTGATGTCAGAGAGCTTGGCATCCAGTTTCTGCTTCACATCTTCCAAAGTTTCATAATCGCTATAAATCAAAAATCCAAAAAGCAGCAGCAGCATTCCCGCCACGGAAGCATATAAAATATTAGTCTGCTTTTCTGAGAATTTTGTGTTCATCTGTCCTCCTATTTCTTGCGGATTTCATTTGGATAAATGTCTTCTAATAGCAAACGATTAAACCGCCGCATATTATCTCCTTGGCGAAGCAACTCTTGCGTTTCGGGTCGAAGTTGAACACTTCCCACTCGCTGCCTCTCATACAATGGCTTTTTGATCAATTGATTAAATTCGACAGCCAAGGAAGTAACCAGCGATGGCTGCGGGGTCTCACTAGCATATTGGGCCAACTGTTGTTGGAATTCCTTGCTGCAATTATCTCGCAAATATTGAGCAAATGGGTCTTTTGCTTCTTTCAAACGGATGATCATTGCTTGCGCGTTTGTGAAATCAGCATTTTCAAACCCTGGATCACTCACTTTAGCAGGCGGTTGTACCTGCATGTTGATCCCCATGTTAAAGACCCAACCAAATTGTTGTTGATATTCTTTGCCGAATTCCAAACGGTTGAAGGATGGAATTACGGTAATGCTTGTAAAATCTTTAAAAAATTCCCGATCGCGTTTAACTTCTTCATAAAAATTGGTAGCTGTTTGTAGTGATATACTAGCACAAACGCACTCAGCTTTCCATTCAAAATTAGCCAATGTTGGGCCAGTTTGGGCAGCGGTCGTTGTGGTTGTTGTGGTCGTTGTCGTTCCTGGTGCGGTTGTCTTTGCAACTTTTTTGTCTGGCAAAATGGTCAAGCTAGTTAACCAAATGGGGAAATTGCCTTGCGCAAGTACCTCAGAGAATTGATGTAATTTTTTAGAAAAAGGTACGCGCATCACACGAACGGTTTCTACAGTTTCATCTCGCGTTTTGAATCGCTCAATTAACTTTTTAAGATCATCAAATTGTTTCTGATAGCGGCTTAGCTCAATCTCTTTTTGTTTGGCTTGCTCAAGTTCTTGCTTACTGCTTTCCAAAATATAGAAGTGCATGACCATGAAGGCCAAAAAAGAGATTACAGCCACAGAGAGGCTGCCCAACTGAATCAAAAGTTTGGTCGGAGAGCCACGCTCTTCAATCTGCATTTCTTTTGGAAGTAAGTTAATAGTAATCATAAAACCTCTCCATCCACAATCGTTTTTGTCATAGCAAAATGTGTTAAATATCTTTGATTCTGGCAGCTAAACCTACGGCAATAGAAAGCTGGGGTGCGTTCAACCGCAAAGCTTCCACATCTACTTGATCATTCAAAATTTCAAAATGTTCCGTAGGATCCCAATGATTGATGCGTTTGCCAAAAATACGTTCAAAGTCAGGCTCTAAGGAAAATAACTGGCTACCTCCGCCTGATAGATAGATCTCTTCTACCTCGCGCTCAAATTGGCCTTCAAAGTAGTCAAAAGATAGGCTAATTTCATTGGCAAGATCATCTACCACAGAACTAATTGCTTCTTGGATTTCCAAAGCATAAATGCCAGGCTCTTTTTTGCAACCTTCTGCTTCCTCAGGCGTAATTTCCAATTTTTTTTGGATTTCCTCAGTGAATTCATTGCCGGCTAAATAAATCTCACGAGTGAAAAAGGAATTGTTGCCAATCATGATATTGATATTTGTTTTGCTATAACCAATATCCACCAATGCAACAACTTTGCCCTCTACTTCTGCTCGAGGTGAAAGAATACTTTTGAGTTCAAAAGCATTGCCCAATGCAAAAGAGTCCACATCAATTACAAAGGGTGCTAAGCTAACTTGATGCAAGAGTTGGACTCGTTGCTCAATCAAACTTCGCTTAGCCGCTACCAAAAGAACTTTCATTTCTCCTGTGTTGCCTAAGCCAAGGGCAGATTCGTCTAACCGTTGAGAATCTAGGATTACTTCATGTAAATCATAAGGAATATATTTGTCTGCTTCAAATTGTACTGCTTTACGAAGATCATCATTCGCAATAGATGGCATAGAGATATAACGTACAATCACTTCACGGCCGGAAATCGCGGTAGCTACACGACGGCTTTTAACGTTCATTTGAAGCAAGAGTTCTTTTAGAGGTGCGGCTAAATCTTCTTGGCCTGCCACTGAAATTTGTCCATAATTGGAAATTGCATATTCATTTCCTTTGATGATCATTTCAATGGCTTTAATGCTGGAGCTACCTATATCGAGGCCCAACACAGTTTTTTTGGGTTTAAACATACTTCTTCCTTGTTATAAATTTTGCCAAGGTCAATCAGGCAATTGGCTTGGTTGCCAAGCTGGATATAATGAATGAGGTATGTGTAATATTTCTAATATTTTACCAATTACATAATCAATCATATCCTGAACAGTTTGGGGAGCAAAATAAAAAGTCAAAATAGGAGGAACAATGCTGCAACCTGCTAATTTTGCTTGCCGAATATTCTCTATCTGTATGAGCGACAAGGGAGATTCTCTGGGTACCAACACTACGGGGCGCTCTTGCTTTAAATTCACGGCAACAGCTCTTGTAATCAAATTGGATTCAAAACCGTGTGCAATATGAGCTAGGGTATTCATGGAACAGGGAATTACCACCATAGCATCCAAGGCATAAGAACCAGAGCTTGGAGGAGCAGCCAGATCATTTTCTGGATATTTGACTTCGCAGCATTTTTGCCAATCAACAGTTTCTTGATGTTCATATTTTAAGACTGTCTGCGATTGCTGGCTTACAACTAAATGGCGTTCTATTCCTAATTCTCCCAAAATTTGGAGAAATCTAAGTGCCAGCGGGATACCACTGGCACCTGTAATCGCAATGAGCAACTTCTTCATAAAAATTCCAAAAGACTCCTGCTTGAGCAGCAGGAGTTCTTTAAGATTGCTTAAATAGATAAATCCTGCATCAATTTTGTCGGCGAAATAATTCCATATCCATAAAAATTATCTCGCCCGATGGCTCCTTTATCGTCTGCAGTGCGAATTAAATGTTCCCGGATTTGAGTCGGAGTATCAACAGGTGTTTTGCTATCTTTGTATTCTCGATGTTTGGCTATAATCAAAGCAACCACTCCACTCACAAATGGAGTAGCCATGCTGGTACCCGAGAGAATTGTGTAGCTATCATCGAGATATGTAGAATAAATTTCTTCACCAGGAGCCATAATATCCAACTCTGCTCCATCTGAAGAAAAGCCACTACGTTCTAAATCTTTTTCTCGAATAGAACCTACAGCAATAGTTTCTGGATATCTAGCAGGATAATCAATGTCATCATCAAGATATTCATCCCCATCATTGCCAGCAGCAGCGATAATGGTTACATTTTTTTTGTACGCTTGCCGAACAGCTTCTTGCAATTTGGGATGAGGGAAGTTACTGCCCAATGACATCGAGATGATGTCCATTTGATGCTCGACAGCCCAATTAATGCCTTCGATAATCCATTCGAATGAGCCGCTTCCATCATCTCCAAGCACTTTGACCGCATAGAGATCTGCTTCAGGTGCTACGCCGACTACTCCAATGGCATTATCTGCTGCAGCAATAATGCCTGCAACATGCGTTCCATGCCCCTGACGATCGGTATAATCTTGAGGGTTGCTGCTGGTAAAATTGATACCGCCTTTGATATTGGGTTTCAAATCTGGATGAGGTATGATACCTGTATCTAAGATCGCAATCTTGACCCCTTTACCTTTGCTAGATTTCCAAACATCTGGCACTTTTAAGGCTTTCAGCCCCCAATCTATTTTTTGTCCGCCTAAAGTTTTAGGCCATTTTACGCGAAGAGGGGCTTCTGCAAACTCTTTACCAGGTGATCCTTTTCGTCTCTTTTTGCTTTTTTTGCAACTACATCCGGAGGAGAAGAGTTTTTTGAACCAGCACATAATTTTCCTTTCTACATCAAAAGGAGCATCTAATGTTGTGGAATTCTCCAAAAACGTTATAAGCATCATGAGACTAGTACTTTGGGCACTTATGCACGTGTTTTTTTATCTAGTGCTGCTAATTCATTCCAAATACGTTGTAAATCAGCTAGTTTATCTAAATATTTGTCTTTATAAGTCTGGAACTTATACATATAGATGTCGGGTTGTAATACAGCATCTTCTAAGTTTTCTCGGTCTTCCCAAAGTTCTTCTAATAGTTTTTCTCTCAACTTACGTTGAAGAGATTCAATCAAAGACCGCATCTGCTGTCCTTGCTTGGCTTGGATCGAATCATCTTCTTTGGTTTGGTATACATTCATAAAAAACCCGCACGGAAACTCCAGCACACCATGCAATGGGTTTAACTCCCAAGCGCTATGGTATAGCGGAGAGGAAGTGCGACCTCAAGTTTCTTTTCTATTCACAAAGCCCGCACAGAGGACTACAATCCTTCAGTATATAGCGAGTGCGGCGCTGGCTTGGATTCTCAAGAGCAAAGTTTTAGGAATGATATGATGTTTTTCAAACTGGTGCAAAATATCAAACTTACACTTCAAAAAAAATGGTTGACTACAATGCAAAATACCTGTGCCAATTCAGTCGCCCAAGAAAACATCCAATTTTTTTTGCTAGATTGCTTTGCTGGCTAAAAATAGCCGATAGAGCCTGCTGCAATTGGCAGCAGTGATGCTTTCTTGAGTTGTTGTGGAGTGATCAGCAAAAATATT
>JAKLHB010000192.1 GCA_022710345.1 Planctomycetota bacterium | reverse complement strand
TAAGGATCTTTTACCAAAAGATCTAAACTAACGCCATTTTTTTCTACTTTGAGTAATTTCCCTTTGATGTGAACATCATGCTGGCAAGTAATTTCGATTTCGACTTGATCTTTAATCACCTTGTCTAAATTCAAAGATGCAGCACCGGCTACCTCTAGTCCCCACGCAATGCTTTGCAAATAGCTATTGGTAGTCACTCGAAGGCGTTCTACAAGCAATTGTAGAATATTTCGTAGTATTTGTAGCCCCATCTTAGGCTCTTGCTGAAGTAAAGCAAAAAAAGCTTCTTGCTTAAAAGCTAAAAGCTTGGTATCACATTCTGCGATGGCTGTGGCAGATCGGGTGCCTGTGGTGATGAGAGCCATCTCTCCAAACAAATTTCCTTCTTCAAGAGCAAGCAGCGTCTTTTCAACACCTAATGAAATTTGGTGACTAAGACGCACACGGCCTTGCTCAATCAAATACATCGTATCGCCAATATCGCCTTCTGTGAAGATGATCTGATCTTGGCTAAAAGTCATTTTGACTGCAATTTTTTGTATTTTTTCTAAATCTTCATCCGCAAGATCCCGAAAAATACTAATTCGTTGATAAATATCTTCCATAAAAATAAACCGTAATATTCAACCTATATGATAAGGTAGACGGTTTCCTCCAATGCGCTTCGCCTACACAATTTTGCGTAGGAAAGCGCAGATGCATGATTAAGAAGCTATTTGGTTAAGTTCTTCTCTAAGCTGTTTGACAAAATCGCCAAATCTTGCCTGGTTGGTGCTGCAATGTTCAATCAGTAGCTCATGGGCTTTGAGAATCATTGCTGCTTTTTCTTTTATTCCATAAGGCTTCTGAGGCAAAGGCATCATGGCTTCATTTGCTGGAAGGTTAAACGGTTGTGGTACAATGCATACCATATCATGCACGCCTAATGTCTTTAATGATCTTTGATGCCGTTCATCACTATTGATCACTGCAACATAGCAAGACGTTGCAATACCAAGTAAAACTCCAATAAACGTGCTATCTATGCTGTTGCATTGTCCTAAATCAATGATAAATTTGGAATAGTGCTGCTGCATAAGCGATTCAACAAAATCTTGAAAAAAGCGGCTGTTGTGCAATGTGGCACGACCAACCACGCGGAATAAAACTTGCTTGTCCTCCAGACATGCAGCCAAATATTGACCTATTGTAGAAGCCGGAGTAGCATCATAAGCGGCCATAAGTGGTCGGTGCTTAACCTGATTTTAGCTCAGTCTAAGCACCGCCTCCGTCAAAAAGTTAATTTATTTGCTTCCCTCGTTTGCAGGAGGATTGGCTTCTGGGCCAGGTTCTGGAGAGATCAGAGTGCTCTCTGCAGTAATATTTGCTGGAGACTTTGTAGAATGGGTCTTCTGTAATGTTCCATCTTCCCACGCCTGCAATAGCGCTTGTGCTTTGTTGCCTAAATGTAGCGTACATTCTTGCAAAAGTTCGTGAACCTCTGTGTCCAGAGGCGTAGCCATTTCAGCTTTTTTGAGTTCCACAAAGGCATATTCATAGGCTTGCTTTTCGTACATATATACTTTTGCAGTCGCTTTATAAAGCATGGATTGAATATCTTGAGGCGGATTGGTATCAAAGATATTTTGGAATATCGCCAATGCTTCTTCAAATCTGCGTTGTTTATAAAGTTTGAGGCTTGTGTTGATCATCTTTAAGTTTAGTATATTCAGCTCTCCTGGTAATCGCTCAAACCATACAACACGAATAAACGGCTTGCCAGCAAACATTCCTTCGATTTTGCCCAGTACGCAAATGGTATCAAAAGTTTTAAACTTTAGAATTGTCTTCAGCTCTGGATTATCTTTTTCTACATAAAAATAAGCATGCGGTTTGTTAAATCCTTGGGACTCCCAAATGTGTTCCTGGATATCCCATGCTGTAAAATTGAGATAAACATCTTGGCTAAATCTAGTCCTATATGGAACATATACATCGCTGATCCAGGCAAATCGTAAGGGTATTTGGATTGGAATGTCAAGCCAGCTATCTGGTTTTTCCAATAGCTCTTCAAGCGAAACTTCTTTTGCTGGAGTAAAACGATCTTTCCATTCTCCATAACTCATTGGCAATAAACAAAATAAAAGAATACAAGCACAAATATTTCTTATCACAATTAGAATGCGCATAAAAGCCCTTTCTAGTAATCTTTGTGTTTTTGTGCAATGACATTCGCAAGCTGATCTAAAGCAGCAAAAACTTCCTGCTTAGGATAGCCTTTGCTGAGAACAGGTTCGAGCCATTCGGCACGAAGACGGCTGAGCATTGCCTGCAAAGGTTCTACAATTTTACCTCCCCAGCCATAAGAACTCAAAATACCCATATAGCGCAGTTTAGGATTGAGGATATTCGCTACATAGCCTGCGTAAACAGCCAAAGGATGTAGCCCTCCAATAACAACAGGACTTGCCAAAATTAAGGTAGCTGTATCCACAAAATCCATTGCTAATTCACCTAAATCAGCCACTGTTAAATCATATACTTTTACTTCAATGTGTTGCAATGATAAGCTGCGTGTCAAATATTCTACCATTTTTTCGATGCTACCATGCATGGATACATAAAGAATCATTACCTTATTGAATGGCTTGTCGTATAACCAAGCAGTGTATGCATCCAAAATAAAACTTGGGTCATCGTATATTGGGCCATGACTTGGGCAAATCATCTTAATATCCAATGTTTTGACTTTGTCTAAATTACGTTGGACTTGAGCAGCATAAGGCATCATGATTTCTGCGTAATATCGCTTGGCGGCATCGTATACTTGATGCTCGCGGCCAACAAAAAGCTTAGTCGTGGCCAGGTGCGAGCCAAAAAAATCACAGGAGAACAGTATTTTGTCTTCTAAAAGGTAAGTTACCATGGTTTCTGGCCAATGTACCCAGGGCGTTAGATAAAACTGCAATGTTTTATTTCCTAAAGAAAGTGTTGCACCATCTTCTACTAAATAAAACCTATCTTCTGAGATGGGCAGCAAATCCATTAGAATTCCTTTTGCTTTTGCATTTGTCACCAATTTAGCTTGAGGATACTTTGCTAATACCATAGGCAGACTGCCCGAGTGGTCCTGCTCTCCATGATGCGCAATGACATAATCTACATGTTTTAAATCTTGTAGTTGCTCCTCTAAGACTGGCCATTTTATAGGATCAACTGTATCTAAAATTGCTGTTTTTTCACTGCCTTGGATGAGATATACGTTGTAACTCGTTCCTCTGGGTAGAGGAATTAAGGAATCAAACAAACGCCGATTCCAATCAATAGCTCCTAATTTATATACGTGATCTGCTAGTGGAATAAATTTCTGCATATATGTGCGGGATTGAAAGCCGCCTCCTTATTTATTGACAGGCTTATGGCTGCCATAAATCACCACAAGCCAGTAGCATATTCCTAAGGCAAGGCTAACGGATGCAATGCCAAAGGTTTGCATATCCGTCATTTCTTTAAAGTCTAGTACAATCACTTTTCGCGCAATCGCCATCAATGCTGTGGCTAATACTACGTTTATTGCAATGATGTCATCTCTGAGATAGATGACAATATTAATAAAAATTTCGATTGCAATCAAAACAGCCATAAATGCACCAAAAGTAGCCAAAATATCCTGAACATTGAGCAGCATAAATGGATCTGCCATCAAACGGTTATAGAGTACCCAAACAATGTCAGCAACGCCCCATAAGATCACGAGTGTCATGATAATTGCCATAATCCGTACAGCAAAGCGGATGACTTTTTTGAGAAATACAATGAGTTTATCGTCATTGCCGACATCCATGGTATCACTTTTAGTCTGAGCTTCAGTTTCAATCACCAATTTTTTATCCATTGGGTTGGATTCCATAAGATTACCCAAGTTGCTAGTTGTTCAAACTAGTAACATATTGTTTGAAAAAGAGTAATAGACTCCACATTCTTAGAAATAAAGTTAAGTACCAATTATGCAGACCGATACTTATTCATTGCTGCACCAATGCGGTTGGGCTCCCTGAGCTTGCTATGGGATTAAGATAGTAGCTCCCAATTGGGAGTTCATCAAAAGGTATCACACCCATATCTCGCCACGTCCCTAGTCAACTAGCAACTAGGCTTAAGAAAATGGGCAACGTGTCAGCTTCGGTTTACAATCTCTTTTAGAGACTAGTACGTTGTATCAACCGAGCAGTGGATCATTCTTTTGGGATTTTAGCAAAAACCATTTTAATTTCCAAGAAAAATTTGTAGAAATTGAAAAGAACTTGGGAAGTTCCATACCTATTTGTCAATTTTCCAAATTTGGCGGCAAATTTAATTTTAATAAAAATATTATTTGACATCAATTGATTTTATGATAATATCGCTTGTTGTTGCTTTCATTTCTGACTCCACATTCTTAGAAATAAAAATAAAGTTAAGTATCAGTTATGCAGGCTGGTACTTATTCATTTTCATTGCTGCGTCAATGGGCAGTTACCTGCCAGTCCGCCGAAATAGTTGGGCTCCATGAGCTTGCTATGGGATTACGATAGTAGCTCTCCAATCGGGAGTTCATCAGAAAGTATCATGCTCATATCTCGCCGCGTCCCTAGTCCACGAACAGCTAAGGTGATCATATTCTCAATATCTCAATCCTTGCTGTGAGGAAGTTATTTGCTTGAAATGATACTATGCCCTGAAATGTGATTATAGCCAGAAACTTTCCAAATTGCAAATCTTAGAAAATAATCGGAGGCCGCATTCCTCTAACCTTAAGGCTGGATAAGTGGTGCGGATTTTCTATGAAGATTTTCATTTGTGTAAAACGGGTTCCTGATACGGCTGTGCAAGTCAAGATTACTAGTGATGGTAAAAAAGTAGATCGTACAGATGCTGAGTATGTGATCGGCCCTTATGATGAGATTGCAGTTGAACATGCAATGCGCATCAAAGATAAAAATCCAAGCACAGAAGTTGTCATTTTGACATTAGGGCCAGCAGAGGCTGAAAAACAAATGCGTTCTTGTCTAGCCATGGGTGCTGACCGAGGCATTTTGCTAGAACATGCTACCGATACACTGGAAGCATATCCGATTGCCAAAGTATTGGCTGAACAGATTTCCATTGAGAAACCAGACTTAATTTTATGCGGAATTAAAGCAACAGATAGCGATAATGCACAAATTGGCGCAATGATTGCTGCGATCTTAAACATACCATACATCAACACAGTAGTAAAATTTCAAATAGAAGATGCCCATGTCAAAGCAGAAAGTGAGCTCGAAGTTGGACATTTGACTATGGAAGCCGCTTTCCCTTGCGTATTAAGTATTCAAAAGAGCAATGTTGACCCTAGAATTTGTTCATTGCTCAATATGCGCAAAGCAAAAACGAAAGAAATAAAAAAAATTCCAGTCTCCATACCTTCCACTCAATGGACTATTGAAGAAATAGCCTTGCCTCCATCACGCAAGCCTGGTAAAATTATTGGTGAAGGAGCAGTGGCTGTGCCTACTTTATTCCAATTGCTTCATTCAGAAGCAAAATTATTGTAGTCATTCATTTTTTTAATAATTTATGAATTTAAAAATTTTAGGGGAGGTTGCGCTTTCCTGATCGCGAATACGATAGGCCTGCGCTAAATTTTTATGTCAGGTATTCTTGTGCTTCCAGAACTCCAAGATGGAGTCTTTCGTAAAGTCAGCTTTGAAATCGCTACACAAGCAATAGAATGTGCCAAAGTTTTGGGTATTCCTACAACAGCCTTGGTCATGGGACAAAATGTCCAGGCTATTGCTGGACAGCTCAGTGGCTATGGTATTGCCCGTATTTTACTGGTTGAAGGTGAAGCTTTCGCAAAGTATGATTTGATGCTTTGTGCTAAAACTGCTCTTGGTGCTATCCAATATACAGGTGCAGATTATGTATTTTGTCCAGCATCGTTGCTGGGGAAATCCCTGGCAGCCATGATTGCTGCTCAACTTCAGACAAGCGCACTCACAGACTGTGTCTCCTGGCAGGTAAAAGACAATAAACTCGTGCTGGTTCGGCCTATTTATGCTGGCAAAGTATTAGCCAAAATTGTTCCTCACTCAACACCCGTGGTGGTCTCTCTGCGTCCCAATGTTTTCCCTAGCATTCAAAACCCAGTCCAACCTAGCATCGAAATGTTTGCTATACCTAATGAAAAAACTCCATTTACTAAGTTAGTGTCCATAGAACGTTCAAATTCCAAAAAAATTGAACTTACGGAAGCCGGAATTATTGTAGCAGGCGGAAGAGGCATGAAAGGACCCGAGCATTTTCACCTGGTTGAAGAATTAGCCGAAGCTTTAAATGGAGCTGTTGGTGCTTCACGTGCCATTGTAGATGCTGGATGGCGGCCTCATGAAGAACAAGTAGGACAAACTGGCAAAACAGTTTCTCCACAACTATACGTTGCGTGTGGGATATCTGGTGCAATCCAACATGTTGCTGGAATGCGCACAGCAAAAGTCATTGTTGCGGTCAACAAAGATAAAGATGCGCCTATTTTTCAAATTGCGGATTATGGAATTGTAGGAGATACTTTGGAAGTTTTGCCCAAAATGATTGAAGAAGCAAAAAAGCTAGCCAAATAGAATTTTGCTAAATCTCCAAGTAATGGCTACGCGATTTCTGCTTATGCAAAGCGATTAGCTCAATTGCCGCCCAATCCAGGCGCTAAATAAAAAAAGCGGATTTGGCGCATCCGCTTTGTACAAGAATATTTATAAGTATTTTAGAGCGGGTGAAGGGATTCGAACCCTCGACAGTCAGCTTGGGAAGCTGGAGCTCTACCCCTGAGCTACACCCGCATCTTTACTCCAAGTGAAGTAAATCCACTTGAATTTTTTATAAAGAATGCTAAGATTATACCATACCTATTTGAAATGTCAACAAAAATTTTGAAAATTTTTTGAGGGACCTATGGCCAATGTTCCTGTAACCAAAAACATGGCGTTGGATGGGAAATACGAATTAATTCAATTATTGGGATGGGGAGCGCATGGTGAAGTTTATCAAGCCATAGATATCAAAACTCAAGATAAAGTTGCGGTTAAAATTTTTTTTACTAGCCGCCAAGATGCAGCGAGATTTGTACGCAAAGAATTAAGCTCTATTTCTCAACTCACTCATCCCAATCTATTGCCATTTCTAGCATTTGGCTCTTGTGCTTGGAAAGGCGAACAAGTCGAATATATTGTGACTCCTTATATGGAAGGCGGTAACTTAGAATCCCAACTTAAACGTAGCGGACCTTTACAAGTAACTCAAGCAATTGACATAACACTTCAAGTAGTTCGTGCATTATGGTACATGCATGGACGGAGTTGCTTACATCGAGATGTCAAACCGGCTAATGTACTCTTAGACCGCCAAGGAAATGTGGTATTGGCAGATTTTAGCATCTCGTGTACCCCAGATACCCCTGCCACTGGTCCCATGGGCACACCCGAATATAGCGCTCCAGAGCAGATGAGCAGTAGAGAAGAGCAACATCCTAGGATTGATGTCTATGGGCTAGGCATCACCCTATATGAAATGTTATGCGGTACCAACCCATTCCGAGAAATCCAGAAAAAACAAGGCCAGGCAGCCGCATTGCAAAGTAAATATTTAGACTACACAGTGCCTTTGGCCACAGAATGTAACCCACTTGTTCCGGAGCAATTGGCGCGTATTATTCAAAAAATGATCCGAAGTAACCCAGAAGAACGTTTTCAAAATATGGGTGAAGTGATGCGTGCCCTTTTGCCATTTAGCTCGAGTCCCAGTGATATTTTAGATGAAACTGCCTCAACACCTATGCCGCTTGGCAAAATTAAGCCCAAAAAATCATTCAAAGAACAGATTGCTTTGGTATTAGAAGAATGCAACAAAAAAAGCAAGATTATAATCTTGCATATTTGGTATTGGATCCAATTTGGATTGCATTTGAAATATTATTTTGTTCAACGCAGGTCTCCAGAGCAAACACAAAAAGTGATTGATGTACTTTGGCAACAAGCATCAGAAGCCAAAAAAAAACAGGCTGTTGTGACTGCTTTGGAATGTTATTGGAAAATTCAATGGTTAGCACCCGACCATGCACGTTCTTACAACTACGAAGGCGATATTTGGGTACGTTGGCACTGCTATGCCAAAGCATTGCGCTATTTTGACATTGCTATTATGAAAAATCCAAAATATTACAGTGCGTATTGTCATCGCGGTTTTGCCTATAGCAAATTAAATAAATTTTTACGAGCTTTACAAGATTATGATGCCGCAGTACTTTTAGAGCCTCAAAAAGCCCAAGCATATTTCTACCGAGCTGAAATTCGCCTGAATATGGCACTCAAAAGTATTGAGCAAGAAGATTTTGATGCTGCATCTGACCATTATGAAAATATGCAGCATGATTTAGAAGTGGCTCGGCATTTTGCTGGAAATATCACAGGTGCTTCTACAGAAGTTGCAGAATTTCATTTTTAATCATGATCATAGTAATTTTTGGCAACCTCATGAAAGAAATGCTACAATATTCCCTAAGTGGATTGTCAAAAATTTGGGACTTTTTCTCAAAGCCGCAGGCTGAGCTACAAAAAGCGTTGGATTCTAAAAAATTGCTTCGGCTCAGGCCCAATATTGTTAAGTTAAGCGCCAAGCCCTTGATTTCCGCATACCAATGATTCGTAACACTTGTTTTATGTTAGCGTGCATAACATACTGTTTTGCATATACTTTTATGTGCAAAGCTACCCATAAATGCTTTGGCTACGCGATTATGGTGATGCGCAGCGGTTCAATAAATCTTAACTTAATGGCATTATCTTGGGCTTATTTTTAGTAGCAACTTGGATTCTTTCCATAACGAGGTTATTTTATGGGCATATTCGATGCTATCAAAATAAAAAAAGATTTAGAACGACTGGAAAAAGCCGCTCAAGAAGATCCTACAGCATATAATTTAACAGCATTAGTAAAGAGATATTGGGAGCTAAACGATATTGACAATGCCATCCGTGTTGCAAAGCAGGCATTGGATCGCTTTCCAGATGTAGATGAAGTATTTGAAATATATTCTCGACTCCGCAAGAACCAAGCTCAGACCGAAATTGATACTTTGAAAAAATTGATTGAAGAACGGCCCAATCCTGCTATTTTTGCACAACTCTCTGAAATTTATATGGATCTGAGAGATGAAGATACAGCATTGCATTATTGCCGTAAATCTATTGAAATGTTTCCAAACGATGATAGTGCATACTTAATTATTGGAGAACTTAGACTACGGCGATTTTACATGGATCTCTTGGTAAAAGATGGCCGCCTGGCTATGGAATACTTAGAGAAAACTATTGAAATAAACAATAAAAATTACAAAGCATTGGTAGCATTAGCAAAATTTTATCTAC
>JAKLHB010000191.1 GCA_022710345.1 Planctomycetota bacterium | reverse complement strand
GTTTGGGACCTTGTTCGGATGATTTCGGTTTTTGTTTCTTAGAACCCACGACTTTTCCTTTCTCTGTTGCTTGATCCAAAAATATTTTCGCTTACTTGTGCGGTTCTTTGCCGATTTGATCAAATGCTTCCACAGGATCTATGGGTAGTGGCTGAGGTTTGCTAGATGGCTGCGATGGTGGCTGAGGTTTGCTAGATGGCTGCGATACACTTGCAGAGGTAGCTTTATTTTCGCCAGTATCTTTAGCCTCTGGCTTTGCAGTAGTGCCTGAGTTAGGCAATGGGCTTGCGCTGGCATTTTCCGGTTGAGTTGGCTGCTGGGTTGGTGCCGGCAAGGTGGTATCATTGCTATAACCTTGACCATTGCGATCGAATGTATTTTGTCTCCATTCCATACGTTTGGGATGGCCAAACCATATACCAAATCCTTGGTTTTGGATAATTTCATTCTGTTGTAAATTTGGCAAGCTATTTTGGCGAAGTGCAATTCCATGTCCTGCATTCATAGTGATTTTATTGCGTTGTATAGTCGGAGAGCTATTGTCCAAATCAATTCCATTATCTTGATTCTCCGTGATTTCACTTTGAATAATTTGGCCTTCGCTATCTTGCATGGAGATGCCTTTTCCACGATTGCGAATGATTTTATTCCCTGCCTCAATCTGGACCTGGGATTCCTGGGCTGTCAGGCCATTGCCCCAGTTATCGTGGATTTGATTCCTACGCAATATGATTTGAGATTTACCTTGGATGCTAATTCCAGAACGTTGAGAATCATAGATCTCATTATCTACCAGCACTGTATCCGTTGTTTTTTGGACAGAAAGACCGCCGCCTTTTAGATCATTCATGCGGCCATCTTCGAGGTATTCAGGATATCCGATGATGCGATTGCGGATGAGCTGTATGCTTTCACAAGATTGAAGCACCACTGCAAACTGTTTTGCATCCTGATTTCTGCACCAAATTTCTTGGATGACTATGCCACTGCTTTGCGAAATAAATAAAGCAGTGCCTTCTTGAGTTTCTATTTTATTGATTTGCGATGGCCGGCCCAATTCAATTTGGTGGCTATTCACAATCCTCAAAGCAGGGCCTTGCTTTGTTGTATAGGTATTTTGCAGCAATTGAAAATGGCTGCTGGTATCTATGAGCAATGCTTCTTTTGTGCTTTGGATAGTATTTTGTGCAAGCAGATTAGGCTGTTTAGGAGTATGAGCATTGATTTTTTTTAAGATCATGCCTAGGCCGGCTTGAATTTTGTTATTGACTAATTCTAGATAAGTTACTTCCTCTGCAAAAATCGCGGCATCTTCTGAATTGCCTTGAATCTGATTATCATGGAACATCACATCTTCACATTTTTGGACCTTGATCCCGGCCTGAATGACGCTGTCTTTGAGTTCTATCTTTTTGGAATCTAGCCGAATCCAAAGTCCAAGGCTAGGGCCAATAACCTTGATTGCATTCAATTGGACATTGCTGGATTGAATGAATGAAAGAGCAGGAGTTTTGGGATCGCTTGTCTGAAATTGGATGCGTTGAATTTGACAATCTGTGCATTCAGTCCATTCTAAAGCAATGCCGTTGGAAGTCTCTAAGATTGCCATTTCCCCGCTTTCCAGGATTTGGCTTTTTAAAATAATACCCTTACGATTTTGCACTTGGAAATTGCCGACATACTTGCCAGGAGCTAACACTAATGTTGTATGATCTTTGATATCTTTTAGCATCTTTCCAAGGTCATACTTCGGTGTTATTTCCAAGATTTGTTGGGGCTGACGATTTTGTTTTTCCCAAAAAGCCTGCCAATCTTTGTTATACCATGATAAATAGGCAACTGTGATCATGACAAGCATGAATATTGTGCCAATCAAAAGACTGCAGGAAGCTGTAAAAAAAGGAGGTTTGGGGCTTGATTTGGAATCTGGAGTGCTCATTGTTTTTCCCTGATAAATTGGATGCTGTTGGATTCTAGCCATTTCTCGAATTTGTTCACTACAATATACGCATCATCTGGATTTTCATAATAAACCACAATGATTTTTTTATTTGGATATTTTTGTTTCAATGTAGTGATCACAGACGGCAAATCGCTCAATTTGGGACATGGGAATCCATCTATTTCAGCACGCTCTTCTTGAAATTTCATCTGTACAGTTTGGAATTCAGATTGAACCTGGTCAACAGGTGGATTTACCACAGCCTTGCTGCCCGTTCGCAGTAAATCGCCTAGAAACGTGCCAGTTCCTTTGGGAAGGAAATAATAGACGATAATCATTGCACCAAGGACTGTGAGCCAAAAAATGCGTTTGATCATCCTGATAATCCCAATGCCCTTTTTCTTAGGTTGTTCTACAGATTTTTTAAATATGCTCATAGTATTCTGCGCTGCTCCATATTGCTAAGGCCAGCGCAGCCTCCTTTATTCTGACTCGACGATGTACATCAGCCCGAGTTTTTGACAAACTTTTTTAAGCCGATCCACTGTGCGAATTTTAGTCGTTGTTTTTCCTGGTCCTGGCATATCCTGGACCTGAATTAAAACAAAGCTTACTTTTTCAATTTCGCGGCGGTCCAAAAGATATTTTTCCCAAGATAATTCAGGAATTCGCTCTCCTCCTATAAATAGTTGATCTCCGGTCAATTGGATGGTGGCCGTTTTATAATCATTGCCAGCCAGTTCAGCACGATTGCCATACATCCACTTTTGATAATCTAACTGTTGTTTGAGATCTTGATTGCGAGTTGTCAGATTCTCAATCTGGACCTTTTCATTGGTCACAATGCCGTGGGGCAGCACAATGAAAAAACTCAACAAAAGCATAATGATGTCTAAGAGAGGAAGCATTCTCTTTGCAATATCTGGCTTGCGCATGAATCATTCCTTATGCTGCTGAGAACTGGCGCTTGTCTCTGGGAGATTCGCCCTGCACCAAGCGATCAGCTCTGTAAAATATGCATGTAGGATATTGTAGAAAACCAAATTGATAATAGCAAATAAAAGACCAAAAAATGTGGTTGACAAGGCAGGAGCAATGTTTGTTGCAATATCTTTAATAGTAGGCGCTTGTGTCTCAGCAATTACCACAAGTGCATTCAGTAAACCCCAAACCGTCCCAAACAAGCCAAGCATAGGCAAAACTTCGATCAAACTTGCGATGTATTCGAGCTTCACCTCTGTACGCACTAAGTAAACAGGGTCTTCCTTTGCTTTTTTATAAAAATGGCCGCTGAATGTCGTGAACCTTTTCAAAAGCTGCCCGAGTATCAAAAATAAACCAAGCCCAATGATCAAAAAATCAATAAAAGACAGCTTGGTTTGAAAAAATTCGATCATATGCCGTTGTTGTTCAAATAAAGACAGGAGTTCTTGCACGGTATTTCCTTTCTCTAATAGGCCACACAACCAAAATTTTTGCCTACTATGATTTTACTCAACATTGGCTAGGAAGTCAAATTAAAACGCTCTGAAATAAATTAAGGGTAGCCATAATCTCAAGTTCCAAGTATAATTACCTATAGTCGTGCTTCATGTTATCGCAATACTTCATTGGAGTTTCTGTCTGGAAAATTCTATGATTCAGTTCATTGCCCCACCTATGTTTTTTTCAAATAAGCATATACAAACTATTTTGCCTACTCTTTTACCTGCAAAAATAGCAGCAGGCAATTCAGTTTCCCAAAAATTTTCCATCATCACCAGTGATGGAGCGACCTTGATTGTTGATTCCCATATCCAAAAAGAATCGGCCGAGCAAAAAGACGATCTCTTGCTCGTGCATGGCCTAGAAGGGAGCAGCGATTCATTTTATATCCTACGGCTTGCCAATGATGCTTTGGCAAGAAATTGGAATGTCCATTGCATGAATCTCCGCGGGTGTGGAGAAAGTTTTCCTTATAACCCATTGCCTTATCACGCCGGGCTTTGGCAAGATGTCCTAGAAGTCTGTCGTCATGTAAAAACAGGGCAAAGGCTCTTTTTAGTCGGATTTTCCTTGGGAGGCAATCTAGTTCTAAAAATGGCGGCTGAGCTTGGTAGTGACATGCAGGAGTATGCCACTGGAGTGGTGTCTATTTCAGGCGCAATAGACACCGCAGCCGCAGCAAAATGGCTAGACCAAAATCCTATTTACCAAAAATATTTGCTCTGGTACCTGATGCAAAGCTATCGCAAGCGTTGTAGTATGTTGCCAAGCATGTTCCAAGACCTTCTCTCGCATCATCCAACTAGTGTATGGGATTTTGATGACCAAATCACAGCCCGTTTATATGGGTTTCATGATGCTCAAGACTATTATACTCACGCTTCATCGGCTCCTATTTTGCATCAGATCAGAGTTCCGACCTTACTCGTGTATGCCGAAGATGATCCCATGGTCCCATACGGGCCTTATCAAAATCAGCTTGCTCTTTTTGAAAAAAGCGAAGACCTGCACTTGATTGTCATGAAGCATGGAGGCCATGTTGGATTTATGGGACCAGGCTTTGGGCAATTTTACACCCATGAAATGCTTTGGCAATTTGTAGAAAGGAAAAGTGTAATACCTTGGGAAATAAGAACCTGCTAGGATACTAGTTGATAATTGATAGGGACGCAAGCCACAGATGCTAGTATAATTCAAACTTGGCCAATCGTCCATCCAAGCCGCCATTGCTCAAGGCTTTTTTCCAACCTGTCCTTAGCCCAATGCATTTTAGCCATTGACGATCGCCAAAATAGATAAATGCTGTGGATCCTTGACATTTATTCTTTAAAAAATCGCCAAAGCGTTTATAAAAATCAGCCATTTCTGCTTGCTCTCCCATGCGAATCCCATAAGGAGGATTGCATACGATGGTATAGTCCTTTAAACTGGGGATATTCGCAAAATCCATGGTTTGAAGAGTGATTGCATCTCCGGATGGAAGTTTTTTTTGATTTGCTTGAGCAATTGCAATAGCTTGAGCTGAAATATCGCTTCCTTGGATTAAATGCGGCGGCAGAGCACGGATTGGCTTTTGTCCTTCAGCACGTATATTTTTCCAAATATCAGGATCAAAATCAGGTAAATTTTCAAAGCCAAAATGATTACGCAAAAATCCGGATGGTATATGGCAATAGCGCATCAGGGCTTCGGACAGCAAAGTTCCAGACCCACACATTGGATCATACAAAGGCTTAGACCCATCCCACCCACTAAGCTGAATGATGGCCGCGGCCAATGTTTCTTGCATAGGTGCAGCCACTGTGGCGATGCGGTACCCACGACGATGCAGGGAGCCTCCGGAGGTATCTAAATGAATGGTGGCACGATTGTTTTCAATGTGCAGGTTAAACCAAACATCTGGGTAGTCTGGGTCCACATCCGGGCGTTTTCCACAATGCGCCTTAAAATAATCCACAATGGCATCTTTGACTCGAAATCCAGCATATTGAGAATGTGTGATGCTGCTATTGGCCACTGTGGTAAAAATAGCAAACGTATGATCAACATCGAGAAAGTCTTTCCATTCAATGCCCTTGGCTCTTTGGTATAATTGATCCGGGCTATGACAATCAAAGGCTTTCAATGGTGCCAGAATACGAATTAAAAATTTCGAGCAATAATTGATTCTATACAGCGCTCTTTTATCTGCTTGGAAATACAATCCCAAGTATCCGTGTTTAACTTCTTGAGCACCTAATTGTAACAATTCTTCGCGAGCCAATTCTTCCATCCCTGGAGCAAATTGGGCGAAAAAACAATCGTAATGTTCGTACAAATACATGAGAAAATTGTACCTTAAAAGGAAATTTTGTGCAATTGCAACTGCGGTGTATCGCTGGGCCAGAGCGACATAAACGTTGGAAATTTGATTTTCCGCCCTATACGACCATTGTCATCGGCCGAATTCAAGGTTGTCATTTGGTCTTAAAAGACACCAAAATTTCACAGAGCCATTGCCTGATTCAAGTACACGAAGGCAATTTATGTGCAGTTGACTTAGGCAGTACTTATGGAACATGGCTGAATGATTCAGCCATCACAGGCTTAACAAAGCTCACGTCTGATGACCATCTTCGTATTGGAAAATCAACATTTATCATAGAAATTGTGGCAAAATCATAACACAAAATGGGGCAAAATGCAATTCAATTCACTTCAACCTCAATGGAACGAATTTTTAGTCCCACTAGGTCACTGGACAACTCTTTACCGCCTGTGCCAATCCATCTGCAATTGGCGGAAGGGATCAATGTTTTCTTGAGTTGCGGAGCCTCTAAAAAAATTCACAAGTGAGCTATCTGAGAAATTCTATTTGAATCTCATGCTGCTAGATGCTATAATGATCTTAATCATGTCGTTCATGAGCCTCCCACATCCTTATTGGAGCAATTATGGAAATTAAAAAATTAAATCAGACACAATATCTCATTTTTCATCAAAACGATAAACTGGTTATATCACGTGCCAAGTTTGAAGATTTGTATTATGCTGTGCCTTTGAATGATAACGCATTCCTGAGGCTTTTACAGGATGAAATATGCACCAGCCGAGAAGAACGACTCATACTCAATCAAATGCTACAAAATAGCGGCGATAA
The DNA here is from genome assembly GCA_022710345.1 of Planctomycetota bacterium. GTDB lineage: Bacteria > Planctomycetota > Uabimicrobiia > Uabimicrobiales > JABWCH01 > JAKLHB01. The sequence goes on along the minus strand of JAKLHB010000191.1, from coordinate 2,939 downwards.
GTTAAAGACTTTAGCACAGTTACAACAGCAAATACAAACGCTTGGGCTATAAGTTCTTGATTTGGAGTAGGTTAAGCTCAACAATTTCTAGGAGATTTTTGTGAAAAAAATTCTAGTCACTGGGTCGTTAGCGTATGATTTTATCATGCGTTTCAATGATGTATTTGCCAATCATATTTTGCCCGATAACCTTCATATCCTCAATGTTAGTTTTACTGCACACAAAATGAGCAAGAATTTGGGTGGGACAGCCGGCAACATTGCGTATAGTTTAGCACTTTTCCAAGAACATCCTGTGGTTTTTGGCACAGCAGGGCAAGATTTTGAAGAATATCGTCAAAAAATGGAAAAATTGGGCATCAATACTCAGTACATCCATATCTACGAAGATGAATGGACAGCATCAGCTCACATCATCACTGACCAAAATGATAACCAAATCACAGCCTTCTATGGTGGAGCGATGCTGAAAAATGACATATCCATTTTGCCAATCTTAGACAAAGAACCCATTGCATTTGCTGTTATTGCAGCCAATGGCCGAGATGGAATGATCCGGTATGCCAAGGAGCTCAAAGCACGTGGAATCCCGTATATCTATGATCCAGGCCAATCTTTGCCGTCCTTTGGCAAAGATGAGTTGCGCGAATTGATCCATGGTGCCTATATCATTGTGATGAATGAATATGAAAAAGAGCTCATCCTTAGCAAAGCCAGTCTCACATTACCCCAGATATGCAACGAAGCAGTTTATTTGATTGTGACCAATGGCGAAGTCGGATCCCAGATCTATCACCAAGGCAAGCGTACTGCAATTCCTGCTGCTAAAGCCAAACGTGTGCTCGACCCAACTGGCGCAGGTGATGCATTTCGCGGAGGCCTGCTCAAGGGTTTATTATATGATCTCCCGCTTGAAGTATGTGTGCAATTAGGATCAATCGCTGGTTGCTACGCAGTCGAAGAAATTGGAACGCAAACCTATCAATACACAGTGGAAGAATTTTGCAAAAGGTTTATAGAAAGCTATGGAGAGAACCCAATACTCCAGCGAATTTTTCAGTGCCGCTAGACAATTTGCTTCATATTGAACCAAAATATCGGAGGGTAACTCATGGTTCGTATTTATTGGATTGCGCTATGCTTGATCTTTGGAGCCACGCTTTTTGCGCAAGAGCCTTTGGATTCTAAAATTAGCACAGAATCAGGTAAACCAAGGCTCGCTATATTGAATTTTGAAGTGCGTGGGTCCGGCCTAGACGCAACATTAGGCGATTCAGTCGCAGATTTAGTGGCCACCAAGCTTGTGACACCGGATTATCAAATCATTGAGCGATTGCAGATTAAAAAAGTCATCCGTGAAAGACAGTTGCAAGCAGGCGATATCATAGATGCAGAGCAAGCTCAAAAATTACAAAAAGACTTGGGCGCAGAGTATGTGATGATAGGCTGTATTGAGAAATATGAAGATCAAATGCAGGGTAATTATCGAGTGGTCAAAGTTGAAAATTTAGAGGTACAAACTGAACTCAAAGATTGCATCTTAAATGCTGCCAATTATCAAGATTTTGTCCAAAAACTTTGCAGATCCTTGGAACGCCAAGCAGGCCATTATCAAGATGTCTGTGGCATTGCAAGACAACTCACAGACAAGATTGCCGGCTATCTTTGCACTAATCCCCCTTCAACAAGCAAATATACAATCGCAGTGTTTCCTTTTGGAGATAGTGAAGAAAAAGCAACTAGTGAAATGGGGATTTTGCCATTGCTATTGCAGTCTGAATTGAGCAACTTTTTAAGACCTAAATTAGCCCAACATGCAAAAGGTAAATATATTATCTTAGACAAAGATCAACTCGCAGATCGCTTTGAAAGTATTAGTCCAGAAGGAATCAATCCGCAAAAAATAGATCGTCCTGGGCTGATCAAGCGTTTAGAAAAAGCGAAAATCCAGGTGGCTGTGATTGGTCATTACAACACCAAAGAGCTATCAGCAACATCTCAAGAAATCACAGTGGAAGCTTTTTTGGTGGTAGCACCGACCCAAAAAACTACCAAATATGATGTCAAAATCAGTCCAACCGAGTTAGTGAACTACAGTGGATTGCATCAACAAAAACTGAGCGGCAGATTGGATGTAGAATTTTGGATTACCAAAGAAAATAAAACATTTGACAATCCTGCAGAACAACTGAAATGGGATAGCATCCCAACGAATTGGGAAAAATTACCAGTCTATGAATGCTCGAATCCAAAATCTAAATGGGTGAATGTGCGTTTTCTGAAATTGACACGAGATATGGAAGGCAGACGATATAAAATTCGATTGATCAATCGTGGCAAACCTGAAATTGAAAAGGGCCATCCGAAGGATCCAGATCGTTTATTTGCCGCTGCTTTAGCCATTGACGGAGTGAATAGCTTTTATCAAAAACGTGTAGATGGATCATTAGGCCCTGTGATCATGCACCCACAAAAAGCCCAAAAATGGGTGCTCACAGCACCTGGTCGGGTTCTAGAATCTTCGCCTGATTCATTTATGGAAGATGTTTCTGGAAGCCAGGACAAACGGATCATTGAGCATGGTTTATTAAAAACTGTTCCTGGTCTTGGCCATAGCCAGGCCGATGTGCGTGGATTTCAAAAAGGCAAGCTTCATGCAGATGCATTCATTTTCAAAAAACCAGAAGAGTCTGTTGCAGAATGCCTTGGAATTACAACAGACATTGGCCTGATCACCGTACATTTTTATACTGAACGACTGCCTTTTGTCCCAAGAGCAGAGGCCAAAGGAACTGGCGCTGGCCCTGAAATTCCTAGTCGAGTTCATCAAACCTATTTTCCTATGCAGCCTGAACCTTGCGAAGTGATCCGAATTGTCTATCGTTATAGCGATGAATTACCAGACGAAATCACTGCAGGCGATCTCACTTTGTGCAACC
>JAKLHB010000190.1 GCA_022710345.1 Planctomycetota bacterium | reverse complement strand
CATTGGGCATCAAAGTGACCATCATCAGCCAAAAAGAAGAAGCCACCTTAGGTTTTTTGGCTGCTACTTATGATGAATCTGCAAAACCCGAAGATATTGTAGTTTGGGACATTGGCGGTGGAAGCATGCAAATTGTTAGCCAAGATGCTACTGGGAATTATGAAATTTATTATGGGAAAGTAGCATCTGTTAGTTTAGCGAACTATATTATTGAAAAAATTAAAGGCCAAGATTTGACCAAAATTTCAAGCCCCAACCCAATTTCTGAATCCGATAGCCAAAATGCCTTGAAATATGTCAATGAAGAAGCCAATCGTCTTCCTCAAGGGCTACGTGAAAAATTGCAGAACCCTGCGACATTGATCTTAGGTATTGGAGGGGTTCATTATTATAGTATTCGCTACCAAGTCAAAGCAGGAAAAGAATATACATTAGATATGGTGAACAAAACTTTGGCTCAGCAAATTGGCAAAACAGATCAACAAATTGGCGGGCAATATTCGTCAACAGAAGTTTCGAACTTAATTTTGGTCAAAGGTTTTATGGAAACTTTAGGCATTAACAAAATTAAGGTCAAAAAGACTAATATTGCGCATGGAATGTTGATGTTCCCAACACTTTGGAAATAGGAGTGTTTCATGAAAGTTGTATGTGTATTAGGAAGCCCTAGAATTGGTGGAAATACAGACATCGTTGCAGATGCTTTTTTAGAAACCGCCAAGAAAGCGGGCGCAGAGACAAAAAAGTTTTACTTAAATAAAATGCAATATCGTGGCTGCCAGGCATGTATGGGATGTAAAAAAACAGCCGAAACTTGTGTACTCAAAGATGATCTCAGCCCTCTCTTAGATGAAGTGCGGCAATGCGATGTATTAGTATTATGCAGTCCTGTATATTATGGCGATATTACGAGCCAGATGAAAGCTTTTATTGATAGAACCTACTGCTACCTGACACCTGATTTTATGAGCAGCCCCCATCCAAGCCGGCTCAAATCAGGCAAGCAATTAGTTTTTATCCAAGCACAAGGCCATCCTGATCTCAAACAATTCCAAGATATTTTCCCAAGATATGAATTTTTCCTCAAATGGTATGGTTTTGAAAAAACGTATCTAATTCGAGCTGTGGGCGTTGTAGAAAAGGGCATGGTCAAGTCTCATCCAGAAGTTTTGCAACTAGCAGAAAAAGTAGCCAAAGAAGTGACTTCTCCAAAGCTATAAGCCATAGCTACCTTGGCAGATCACAATTGTAGCATCTGCCAAGGCTTACATAAGGAATAGACTAATTGTTTGTTTATCTATAAACGCGACAAATAGATACGAGCAACAATAGCTCTTAGAAAATTCATTGCAAATTTTTCAATATTTTGGGAGACGGTACTTCACCTCATGGCTGGAGTTCACGTGCGGAAAAGCTTATGAATGACCAATGCAAAAACGAGGCAACTAGCCACATATCAGCAGGAAAGCAAAGATTCAAGCTTTTTCTAAGATATGGTACCTGCTTGCTTCTCTTCATGTTCGTGCTTTTTGACGATCGGCCCACGCGATGCTATGCAGCACCTACTTATACCACAATTCAAGTGGCCAGCGCGGTTGAATTTGATCCATTTGCTATGGTAGATGATCAGGGGCAAGCATTGGGTTTTTCCATTGATCTTATCCAGGCTGTTGCCAATACCGTCAATCTCCATCTCGCCATCACAACTGGTACTTATGATATAGTATGGCATGGGCTGTTAAATGGGCAAGTTGATGTTTTGCCTGTTGTAGCAAAATCTCAAAATCAGCTTGTTGAGTTTGGCATTCCTTATTTAGAAACATTTGATGCGTTTTTTGTCCGCAATGGTAGCCCAACCATAGAAAGTATTTCCGCAGCCCAAAGTAAAACAATTGTGGTGGTACGTTCGGATGTTGCGCACCAGGCTCTTTTGGAAAGCAAGTTTTCAGGAAAAATAGTATTGGCTGCTACAATACCAGAAGGACTAAAAATGGTTGCTTCTGGGCAGTATGATGCTTTGCTTACTGCAAAATTAACGGGATGCATGCATATTCAAAAATATCATATTTTGGGGCTTATGCCCGGGCCTATTATTTCAGATTACAAACGTATTTTTGTATTTGGAATCAAAAAAGGGTCTCATGAACTAAGAGAAAAGCTCAATCAAGGGCTCTTGATGATCAAATCAAGCGGAGAATATGATAGAATTTATGAAAAATGGATGGCACTGCATGAAACTAGCTTTCATTTTAAAAACACTTTGCTCATTGTAGGTTGCATCTCCGTTGGTATTATGTTGCTTGCATTTTTATTTCTTTGGAAGAAAGGGATATTATCCATTGCTAAGAACCCGGCCTTAGAGAGAGAAATTCACAAGCGAAAAAAAACAGAAGCGATATTGGAGCAAAGTGAGCTTCGGCTCTCTACCATCAGCAATAATCTTGTGATGGGAATGATTTATCAAGTCGTCCGTCGGTCTGATGGAACACGTAAATTTACTTATCTCAGCGAGCAAGTAAAAAATTTTTATGGCATCACACCAGAAGCAGGCATCGCCAATTCTGGCCTGATTTATGGCAGAGTGCATGAAGAAGATCGGATCCGTGTGTATCAAGAAGAAGAACAAGCTTATCAAGCAATGGCTGTTTTTAAAACTGAAGTGAGGATAATCACTCCTACAGGAGGAATTCGCTGGTCGTACTTTGTTTCTAGCCCACGCAAAATGCAGAATGGGGATGTTTGTTGGGATGGGATTGAATTTGATATCACCGAGCGTAAGAAGACAGAAGAAGCGCTTACACAAAGCATCAAAGAATATCGCTTTCTTTTTGAAAATATGCATAGTGCATTTGCATATCAACAAGTGATTTTGGATGCTTCTGGAAATCCCATAGATTATATCTTTCTAGAGATCAACACTGCTTTTCAAAAATGTATGGGACTGACGAGGGATATTCTTGGGAAAAGAGTGACAGAAATTTATCCTGGGATTGCGCAGCATGATCCTGATTTAATCAAGATTTTCGGAAAAGTCGCTTTAACTGGAGAGTCAAGTACATTTGACATCTATTTTCAACCGAATTGCCATTGGTATACTATATCAGCCTATAGCCCTAAAAAAGGATTTGCCATCACTATTTTTGATGATATCACAGAGCGCAAGCAAGCTGAAGAAGCATTGCGTTTGACCCAGTTTGCCATGGACAATGCATCAGATGCTGCATTTTGGATCGCCCAAGACGGCCATTTTGCATACGTTAACAAAAAAGCTTGCAGCAGCTTAGGGTATACAAGAGAAGAATTATTAAAAATGTATGTTTGGGATGTAGATCCAGATTTTCCACGAGAAGTTTGGGTGCATTATTGGCCGCAGTTTTGCAGCACACCTAACTTGATTATGGAAGCTCATCATAAAGCAAAAGATGGGCATGTTTTTTCTGTCGAGATCAAAGCAAATTATATTGAATTTGCAGGCCGCGCATTTAGCTGCGCCTTTGCCCGTGATATCACAGAACGCAAGCAAATTGAAATTACCTTGCGTCAATTTAAAGCTGTTTTTGACATAGCAAATTTTGCCGTAGCGTTTGCAGATATGCAAGGACGCTTAACCTACGTCAATGAATATGGAGCGAGCATCCATGGCTATACAGTAGCCGAAGTCTTAGGAAAACATATCAGCATCTTCCACAACCAAGAGCAACTGAAAGATGCTGAACAGTTGTTTCTTATGATCCAAAAGGAAGGAAGCTTTTTGGCCAAAGAGCTTTGGCATTGCCATAAGAATGGCAAACCATTCCCTATGCTAATGACAGGCATGGTAATCAAGGATGAAAACAAAAATCCAATATATTCTGTAGCAACAGGAATTGACCTAACAGAGCGCAAGGCTTTGGAAGAACAGATCAGGCAAGCCCAAAAAATGGAATCCATTGGCCGTTTGGCCGGTGGCGTAGCGCACGATTTCAATAACATGCTTGGAGTGATTTTAGGCCATGCAGAAATGTTGATGAGTCAGATGCAGCCCCTGGAAGTACTATATGCTGATCTGATGGAGATTCGGAAAGCTGCTGAGCGGTCAGCAGAGCTTACCCATCAATTGCTTGCTTTTGCACGCAAGCAAACAGCTATACCTAAAATCCTTGATTTAAATGAAGTAGTCGTAGGGTTAAGCCATCGTCTGCAACGATTGATTGGCGAAAACATCAATTTAATTTGCATTCCAGGCCATAACCTTTGGCGTATCAAGATAGACCCATCTCAACTTGATCAAATATTGAGCAACCTTTGCATGAACGCATACGATGCTATTTCTGGCACAGGAAAGATTATTATTGAAATGGCAAATGTCAATTTTGACACATACTATGAGGTATATGATGGGTCGTTGCTGGGTAAATACGTGATGCTTTCCGTGTCAGACAATGGCTGCGGGATGAATAAAGAGGCAATGTCTCATCTTTTTGAGCCTTTTTTTACCACCAAAAAATTAGGAGAAGGAGCTGGCTTAGGTCTAGCCACAATTTATGGCATTGTGAGGCAAAATAATGGATTCATCAAAGTATATAGCGAGGTAGGTCAGGGAACTAGTTTTAAAATTTATTTACCTAAATATGCTGAGGAGGAAGAGCTAGAAAATGCGGAACCTCAGCAAAAGACGATCAGCCATAAAATCATCGAACATGGACAAAAGACTGTGTTATTGGTAGAAGATGAGCCTTCAGTTTTGCAACTTACCAAACGCATGCTAGAGCGCAATGGATATTATGTCCTTGCCGCAAGTACACCAGGGGAAGCCATGAAATTGGCTAGAGACCACGTTGGAGAAATTTGCCTACTGCTCACGGATGTCGTGATGCCTGAAATGAATGGATTGGAACTTTCTAAGCAAGTGTTAGCCCTTTATCCCAATATCAAGCTACTTTTTATGTCTGGCTACACAGCCGATATCATGACTCATCAGGGTGTGGTAGAAGATGGGCTTCATTTTATCCAGAAGCCATTTACAACGAAGAAACTTGAATCCCAAATTCGTACCGTGCTGGAAAGTTAAACAAAATAAAAAAGCGCTTTTGAAAAGCGCTTTTTTGCTGATTCTAACGGATTTATGTATGGCAATATACGTTCTTTGCTATGTTGCTTTGGATGGCTAGAAAGTAACCGTCTGATGCAATTGTCGGAATGGTGATCTCAAAAATTAGTTTGCTGCAACGGTTTTGCATTCCGAACGAATATAATGCAATGTTCCTTGACTTTCATGGCTAAAATGTAAACCTGCAAATTCAGCGATTTTGATCGAGGCTACATTGCCTGCTTTAATCTCAGCTCGAATGGGATCTTGGATCTGTAGAGCTAATGTACGCACCATTTCCTTGCCAATGCCTTGCCCGCGTGCTTCTGGGGCAATGGTCCAGGAAATTTCCCATACATTGCTTTGGTGATCCGCACGTACAGTGCCCACTGGTTTGCCTGCTAATTCTGCGATAAAAAGCTTGCGCTCCGGATTTGCTAAGGTTTTCGCGAGCCATGCAATATGCTCTGATCGAGAAATTTCGTGCGTGTGATGGCTAAATTGCCTGGTTTCTGAATCATTGCGCCAGGCCAACAATAGATCAGCATCAGCCAAAGTAGCCAAACGTAACTTGATTTGCATGAGATTTTCCATATACCCAAGTTGCTGACAACTTGGGTATTTATTTTGTGGTAATGAATTTTTAAGCCCACTATGGCATCAATATTCATTTTTGATATTGTTGTGGAATTTGTTGGATGAGTTGATAATCAATTGGAATAAACTTGCCCTTTTCAAAGGCACGAGCTACGACATAGAAAAAATCTGACAACCGATTGATAAATGCAAATGTTGGGGCAGCAATTTGATGCCCAGAAAATTGTTGGGCAAGGTCTATATATCCACGCTCTAAATTGCGTGCCAAAATTCTTGCAATATCAAATAAACATGAATTTTCATTGGCACCTGGGATAATGAATGATCTTGGCATCGCTGCTTTCTGTTTTTCCTGTTCGCTCAATTGAGTCAAAAAATTTACTTCGTGTTCTGTGATTTGTCGTTGGAAAGAAGATTCACAATAGGGATCGCTGGCACGCGCTGCTATAATGAAACAACATGTCTGGATCCAGGTCAAAATAGAGCAAATCCCATCTGTTTCAGGTGAACAGACAGGTGATTTCCTTTGCTCTTGTAATTTTAGTTTCACCATACTGAGGTGAGTGACTAATTCATCCACTGTACCAGGCACGACAGCGCGTAGATCATTTTTGAAAATCAAAGTTCCAGCCAATGTGTGTGTTTGTCCATGATCTCCTGGATGGATTGGTGTTGTATTCATAAGTGCTACCTGCATTACTCTGGTTTTAGCCTAAGCATATAAGATGCCCATGAATTTTCAATATTTTCGATATCTTTTCCAAAGACTTCCATAAATGCTGTTTCTTCGCGTCCATAAAATTTTCCCTGGTTCATATTTTGCATAAACTCACGGAACAACTCCCGATGCTTTAAATTAGGGCATCTCCAAAGAAAATAAAACAATCCCCAGGATTGGGCATAAAAATTCATAGACTGCTCTGGATCACGTTCTAATAATGTTAAGGCATTTCCTAATACTAATTGATTGAGTGGAATATATTGTTTACTTTGCAATTTTCCTTGCACCCATGCAAGACGGCTGGGAACAACGTAATGCATGATCAGTTTCTGGCCATCCCATTTGAACCCTTCAAATTGAGTTGCCATAGCCTCTGCATACCACGATGGAGCGCGCAACTTGGGAAATGCATTGAAGCAAAATAGATGTGTTCCTTCATGGATAAGAACTTCCAATAGATGGTGTTGGTCTAAACGCAACCAGGCAACGCCAATGTTTGTCTGGCTATTAGAAAATCCTCCGGCCCTCAGTTGGGCTGGATGTTTGTTGGTGAGGCAATATTGCCGATAATCTTCGTAGGTACGGAAAGCATAAATAGTCATACGTTCTGTGGTAGTACCGCCCAGCAATCTTTCATATTCTGCAAAAGCTGCTTCCATGAATTTACTTAATTCTTGCAAAAATGGCTCGCTTACATTGGTGCGTATGTTGTAATGTGGCGTTTGTATTTCCCATGCATGCTGCCAGGAGCTACGCAATTGTTGAAGTTCAGCGCTTGCATACCATTTATTTTGATATTTTACATATCCTTTTGCAATGAGGTCTTGCTCTTCTCGCGTGATCCATTTGCCTTGATGCTTGATAAATCCAGCTTCCAATTTTAACTTTTCTTCTGGTGTCACCCATTGGCCGGCATATTTCACTAATCCTTTGCTGCGTTGAGCTTTTTCATCTTTTGAAATTAACACACCTTTGTAAGCAACAAAGCCGCCTTCAGGGATTGGAACACCAAGCATCTGAGCTAAATATTCTTCAACAATGGATTTCTGCTGCGGTGCAACCTCTAAAAGTTGAATAAATTCATGATTTCCTTCTGTAAATAGACCATGTTCAAAGCAAAAAATGCCTAAATAAAGCCGTTCTTGCACACCCAATTTCATACGATAGAAAAATTCGTACATTTGCTTAGGCGACAATTCATACCATTTGCGGCAAATCTCGCCTTGAGGAATTAGAATCTTGAATTGCTCCTCATCTGCTTCTACGATTTTGCCAACTAAATCTGTCTTAAATTCAACCTGATCTTGAAGCAATTGTTTTTGATTGATGCTTTGAAGCAATTTTTCAAATAAATTGGCCATAGGCTGAATTTGGACAATGCGCTTTTGCACTTGTTCTTGCAAGCTGGGCGTTTGCAGTCTTTTCCCAAATTCTGTAAATTCAGAAATGGCTTTTGAGTAGCTATAAGTTCTTACCAGATCGTCTAATACAGCATATCTAAGAGGAAATTCGGCTTGTTCACGATTTAAAATTTGTATGCGGAGTTCTAAAGCCTGCTTTTCTTGTTCTGGATCTTGAACCTGAATGATTGTTTGTTGCTCTCGTTGTTTGAGTTGCTCTAACTCCATTTGCCGAGATTTACTCATGAATTGGTTATCATAGACAACAAAGCCACCTTCGGGAATAGGTTGTTTCGTAGCTTTGGCATAAAACTCGGCAATTTGTCCGCGTTCTGCTAAATTTCCTTTTTGCCAGGCTTGGACAAGATAAATGGCCATTTTATCCATTTGCTGGCGATAGTATGCCCATTGTGCTGCTAAAAATGGATATTGCAGGCTAAAGCCTGACTGATCCATCAAGATCCACCAATGGGCTAATTTGCATTGTGCCCAAGGTAGAGAAGCTTGTTGATTATCTAATAGATAAGGAATATTTTGAAAATTGACCTGGTTATTTTGTATAATAACTTGATTGCCAGCAAATTCGAATTGAATGGGCAAAGAACTTTGTTGGATGAATTCCACCAAAGTCTGAAATATCCCAATTTCAGTTTGTACATCATAAGCCCAAGTTTGAAATTCCTCTTGTTGACATTCTTTCGGCCACAACTGGCGGATTTTTGTCAAAGCAAGCGAGATTTCAGCATAGCGAAATTCTTTCTGCAAACGTTGGACATAAGACTGGGCTTGGGACCAAGATTCCCAATTTTCTTTGGTATCGGACTGAGGAGATATTGTGGGTATCAGGGCAGTCTTGGGAGTTTTTAGCAATGAAAAAAGAATAATCAAAAATAACACAACTGCAATAGATACAGCAGCAATGGTTACCCAAATAGAAACCTTTGGGCCATGAAGTTTGGGCAAAGGGCGAAGACTGCTCTTAAAAATATACTGGCTTTTGCCTATTTCAATTTCATCGCCATGTTGCAACCGTCTTGGTTCCTCAAGCCGTTCTTGATTTACCCAAGTGCCCTTGGGGGTATTGCAATCCTCTAAACTATAACCATATTCATGGTGTCGGATAACAGCATGATGATCGGCTGCAAAACGAGGCAAAATGATGGTGTTGTCAGGTGCACTGCCTAAAGTTACAAATTCACCTAAAGAAATCAATGGCCCATACCCTTTTGATGTAAGTTCAATAAGCCCAAATGTTTCTTCATTTAAAATCCTAGGCCTTGGGAGTTGAGTATCTCGAAATATAAAGGACTGCCGTACAATATGCACTTGATCGCCATGATGCAATTTCCATGAAGTGATTGGTTTTCCATTTACCAAAGTCCCATTGGTGCTATTGAGGTCTCGTATCATCCAACCTTCTTGATCTAATTCTATTACTGCGTGGTGGTTAGAAACCTCATGAATCGGAAGATATACAGCACAATCAGAATTGCGTCCAATATAAATTGGTCCTTGCTGCAGAGGGACCTCCTCTCCTCCTCGTTCCCCTGTTAGATAAACCAAATAAAACCTGGTCTGAGGGACAGCAGGGTCGAAAAAAAGCAAAGAAGATTTGCCAATACGAATTTCATCCCCAGGTTTAATCGGGGCTTCATCAATTCGTATTCCGGACAAATATGTCCCGTTCCGGCTTTCTAAGTCTTTGAGCCAATATCTTCCTTGGGTCCAATAGATCAAAGCATGTTG